>JBHEPH010000109.1:0-6860 GCA_046260395.1 Gemmatimonadales bacterium | reverse complement strand
GATTGCCCACGGCCAGGGCGTGACCCTCGACGATGCCGACCGCGCCGCGCCCGGTGTGCGACTCGAACGCCTCGACCGGGGCCAGTTCCACGCCGGCCTGGCGGGCATGGGCGACGATCGCGGCGGCGAGCGGATGCTCGCTCGATGATTCCAGCGATGCCACCAGCCGGAGCAGGGCCGTGTCGTCGAGGCCGACGCCCGCCGGGGGGCGCACCACATCGGTCACCGCAGGCTTCCCCTCCGTGACGGTGCCGGTCTTGTCGAGGACGATGGTGGTGATGTCGCCGGCGCGCTGCAGCGCCTCGCCGCCCTTGATCAGGATGCCGAGCGAGGCGCCACGACCGGTGGCCACCATGACGGCGGTCGGTACGGCCAATCCCATGGCGCAGGGACAGGCGATGATCAGCACCGTGACCGCCGCCGCCAGCCCCCGCACCAGGGGCGCGGCGTCGGCCAGGAGAAACCAGGCCACGAAGGTGGCGACCGCCAGCTGCAGGACGATGGGCACGAAGACACCGCTGACCCGATCAGCCAGCCGTTGGATCGGGGCACGGGAGCCCTGGGCATCGCGCATCAGCGCCACGATGCGCGCCAGCACACTGTCCGACCCCAGGGTGGTGGCCCGGAGCCGGAAGGCACCAGTGCCGTTGATGGTGGCGCCGATGACCCGATCGCCCACGGTCTTCTCCACCGGCAGGGACTCGCCGGTCAGCATCGCCTCATCCACCGCGCTGCGGCCGTCCACCACCTCGCCGTCCACCGGAATCCGCTCACCCGGGCGGACCAGCACCACCTCGCCCCGGCGCACGGACTCGACCGGAACATCCTGTTCCTCCCCGTCGCGCTCGACCCGGGCGGTCTTGGGTTGGAGATCCACCAAAGCGCGCAGCGCCACGGCAGTCTTCCGCTTGGCGCGCGCCTCGAGGGCGTTGCCGGCGAGGATGAAGGCGATGATGATGATCACCGCCTCGTAGTAAACGTCGGGCAGGAGCCCGCGGCTGGTGAACACAGCCGGTGCCGCCGTGGCCACCACCGAGTAGAGGAATGCCGCACCGGTGCCGACCGCCACGAGGGTGTTCATGTCGGCGGAATGATGACGGAAGGCGGCCCAGGCGCGGGTGTAGAAGTGCCGGCCGGCCCACGACATCACGAAGAGGGTCACCGCCAGCAGCGACCAGCTCAGCACCGGAGCCGGAATCGCGTAGAGCCACGGCAGCGTGCCGCGGAGCACCGGCGTGAGCCCCTCCATGACCCAGCGCATGAAGGGATCGGCCACCGGTCCGTGCCCGGCGTGCACATCCGCCACCATCAACGGCATCGAAAGGAGCATGGCCGCGACGCCGATGAGCGCGGTCACGACCGCCTTGCGTCGGAGCGACTCGAACTCCGCCTGCTGCGCCTGGTCCCGAGCCTCCTGCTCCTCGAACGCGGTCTGCCCGGCGACCGGAAGGGACGCGTCATAGCCGGTGCTCCGAACGGCCTCGACGAGCGCGTCGGGGGTCGTCGTCGCCGGGTCGAACCGGACCGTGGCCTGGCGGAGCATCAGGTTCACGGAGGCATCGGACACTCCTGCGTGACGGGTCAGCGCCTTCTCCACTCGGCTGGTGCAGGCGGCGCAGGTCATCCCCTCCACCGGGATGGTGACGGTGTCGCTGGTGAGCTCGCTGGCCGTCATCTCAGGCACCCTCCTCGACGGTCAGCCGACCCCGCAGCATGCTCATGCCGCAGGTGAACTCGTGGGTCCCCGGTGCCGAGGGCGTGAATTCAACCGTGGTGCGCGCGTGGGCCGGCAGGAACCGCCGGATGCCGAAGTCGGGGATGACGATCTCCTCAGAACAGCTGTTCTCCTCCTGCCGGTCGAAGACGAGTCGAACCGGTTGGCCGGCCCGCACCCGGACCTGCGACGGGGAGTAGCCACCCTCCACCCGGATGACGACCTCCTGGATGCCGCCCGAGGTGGCGGTGGCCGCCGTGGCCGATCCGCGGGCCATGAAGAAGTACCAGTTGATCCAGGCGATCGTGGCGACACCAGCGAGGAGCACAAGCGTCTGCGTGGCGGTCATGATTCAACTCCCGTGGTGGATAGATACCCCTGAGGGGTATTGGTTACCCGGACATAATATATACCCCCTCCCCCTATGTCAAGGAGGGTTGGCCAAGACTCGGCCGGGGCTAGGCCTGGGCACTTTCGGAGCAGGAGCCCAGCGGGCCATCGGAGTCATCCCGAACGCCGACCCCGCGGAGCGCAGCGACGCGGGGAGGGCGGAGGGATCTTGCCGGCTGATGCTGGTGCGTTGCGGCGGAACCCAGAGACCGGGTAGCAAGATCCCTCGTCGTCGCTGCGCGCCTCCGTCGGGATGACTCCGATGTGGGACGGGCCCCTCCCAGGCGAACCGCGGTCCGCCGCTCCACCTGTCCGCCCTTCCCCTTCTCAGCATCCCGCCTCGCTTGGACGTATACTTTGGATGGCCCTGCAGGGGCCACACCTGCCCCATCCAATGACGAGGTTATTCCATGCGACCCACTGGGTCTGTCCGCCGCGCGTCCGTGCCGTTCCTGCTCGTCAGCATCCTGGCCTGGCCGCTGGCCGCGCAGCAGGCCACCCCCGCAGCGGCCGACGTCGCGGCCCAGCTGGCGGCCGCCCGGGCACGACTGGCCGTCGAGTCCTATACGACGCCCCCGGAGGCGGTGGCCCGGCTGGTCACGGCCCCGCGGCACCTGAACGTGTCGGTGACGATGCAGAGCCCCGACCGGCGGCACTTTATCAGGCAGGAGAGCGAGGGGCTGCCGACGGCCGCGGTCTTCGCCAAGCCCCACCTGAAGTTCGCCGGGCTCCAGGTGGACCCGGCGGCCAACCGCGTCCGGACCTTGACCACGCGGGGCAGCGCCGGGCTCCAGCTCATCGACGCACGAACCGGCGCGCCCACCACGGTAACCGTGCCGACCGGTGCCACCGTGAGCGGGCCCGCATGGTCGCCGGACGGAACCCAGCTGGCGTTCATCGCCAATTTCGAGACCAATTCGCACGTCTATGTTGCCGACGTCGCCACCGGGCGCTCCCGCCAGGTCACCCGCACCCCCCTGCTGGCCACGCTGGTCTCGTCCATCGAGTGGACGGCTGACAACCGGCATGTGGTGGTCGTGCTGCTTCCTGCCAACCGTGGAGCCGCTCCCGTAGCCCCGGCGGTCGCTGTTGGTCCGCAGGTGCAGCTCTGGACCGACGGGCAGAAGTCGCCACAACGGATGCATGCCAGCCTGATGGAATGGCCCCACGAATTTGAGCAGATGGCGTACTACACGACCGGGCAGTTGGCCCTGATCCATGTCCAGAACCGCTCGGTGCGGACGATCGGGGCCCCGGCGATGATCCGCAGCGTCAGTCCCTCCCCGGACGGCCAGTACTTCCGGGTGACGACGATGCAGCAGCCGTTCTCCTACGTCGTGCCGTGGTCGCAGTTCGGCACCAAGGAAGAGATCTGGGACGCCAGCGGCACGGTGCTGGCCGAGCTGCAGGACCGGCCGCTGCGCGAAGCCCCCGACACGAGCGACGGCGGCGGTCAGGGCGCCCAGGGCCCCAATGCCCGCCGCGGACTGTCCTGGATGCCCCAGGGTCCCGGGATGTACTACCTGCAGTCGCCGCCGGCAGCACGCGGCGCCGATAGCGCCAACGCCGCCCCCACGGGTGCCGCCGCTCAGGCCGGCCAGGACCGCAACGCCCGCGCGGACCGCCTGATCCAGTGGATGCCCCCGTTCGGCGACGCCGATACCACCACCATCTATCGCGGCGACGGCACAATCGCCAGCGTGGTCTTCGGTGACGACGCCCGCACCCTCTTCGTGGCCACCAACCGGAGCGGTACCGGGGAGATCTTCGCCGTCCGCCTCGACCAGCCGGAGACGAAGCTCACCATCCTCCGCCAGCGCGCCTGGGTGCCGGCCTTTGCCGGCGTCGGTGGCGGCAGCGGCTTCGGCGGCGGCGGTGGCGGCGGCCAGCCGGGTGCGAATGATTCCCTGGTCTTCTACGGCAACCCCGGCAGCTTCATGACACGTCCGGGCACCAATGGCGGCACCGTGGCGCTGGTCTCCAGCAATGGCGCCGTGTACTTCGCCGGCACCCGCCACCACCCGGACTGGCACGCCGAGGCGCCACGCGCGTTCGTGGACCGGGTGATGATCGGCGGCGGCGAGAAGACCCGGATCTTCGAGGGCGCCCCGGGAATGGTCGAGTCGGTGTCCGCCGTGCTCGATGACGATTTCCAGTGGGCGCTGGTAACCCGGGAATCGCCCAGCCAGGTGCCCGATATCTGGCTCCGCAACATGGCCTCGGGCGAGCTGACCCGCCTGACCAGCAACACCGATCCCACGCCAGAATTCACCCAGTTGCGCCGCGAGCGGGTCTGGGTGACCCGGGCCGACGGGATTCGCTTCCTGGCGCGCGTCACCCTACCGGCGGACTACCGCGAGGGCACCCGCCTGCCCGGAATGTTCTGGTTCTACCCCTATGAGTTCACCAACCAGGCCGGCTATGACCGCCGCCTGCGCACCGAAAACGTGAACCGGTTCCCGACCTCGGGGCCCCGCAGCATCGAGTTCATGGCGATGCAGGGGTATGTGGTCGCCAACTTCGACCCCCCGATCATCGGGGAGCAGGGGCGGATGAATGACAACTACATCTCCGACCTGCGCATGAACCTGCTGGCTGTCATCGATGAACTCGACCGTCGCGGCTGGATCGACCGCCAGCGGCTGGGCCTCGGTGGCCACAGCTACGGCGCCTTCAGCACCGCAAATGCGATGGTCTCGACCCCGTTCTTCCGGGCCGGCATTGCCGGGGCCGGGATGTACAACCGGACCCTGACCCCGAACGGGTTCCAGAGCGAGCGCCGCGACCTCTGGAGCGGCCAGCAGACCTACCTGGAGCTGTCCGCCATGCTGAACGTGGACAAGCTGCAGGGCGCCCTGCTCCTCTACCATGGCATGGATGACCAGAACGTCGGCACCAACCCGATCAGCTCGGTGCGGATGATGCAGGCGCTGCGGGCCCAGGGGAAAACCTCGGCGCTCTACCTGTACCCGTACGAAGAGCACGGGCCCGCCACGCAGGAAAGCCTGCTGGATCTCTGGGCCCGCTGGACCGCCTGGCTGGACATCTACGTGAAGCATCACGGAGTGGCCGCGCCCACGCCGGCGACGGTGGCGGATTTGACGCCGTAGGGGCGGACCGTGGTCCGCCCTCGTTGGCAAGCCCACCCCACATGTAGGGGCGGACCGTGGTCCGCCCTCCGAGAACCGACTCACGCCAGGCGGCAGGGCGGACCACGGTCCGCCCCTACAGGTGTTCCCGCTAGATTCGGGGGATGATCGAATCCCTGGCCGACCTCTGGCCCGCCTTCCTCTCGCTGGCGCACCTGATCCTGGCGATCGGGGTGACGGTGGACGCGGTGCTCCGCCCCCGTCATGTGGCGGCGGTGCTGGCGTGGGTGGGGATCGCCTGGCTGGCGCCAATTATCGGACCGATGTTGTACCTGGGATTCGGGGTGAACCGGCTGCAGCGGGCGGCGGTCTCCCTGGACCTGGAAACCGCCTGGAACCAGACCGGCGTGCGGGAAAGCGCCACCGAAGGCGCGATCGCCGAAGAGGAGGTGGCCGACCATTTCCCGGCGCTGGTCGGCATGGCGCAGCTGGGTCAGCGGGTGACCGGGCGGCCCCTGCTGGCCGGCAACCGGATCGAGCCGTTGGTGGACGGCGATCAGGCCTATCCCCAGATGCTAACGGCGATCCAGGGAGCCCGGGAGTCGCTGACGCTGCTGACCTACATCTTCGATCACGACCGGGCCGGGCGGGAGTTCTATGACGCCCTGGTGGCGGCGCACCGTCGCGGGGTGGCGGTGCGGGTCCTGATCGACGCCGTGGGCGCCCGCTACGGCCGACCAAGCATGGTGACGGCGCTGCGCCGGGCCGGGGTGCCGGTGGCCGAGTTCCTGCCGGTGCGCCTGACTCGGCTGTACCGCTACCTGAACATGCGGAACCACCGCAAGATCCTCGTGGCCGATGGCCGCGCCGGATTCATGGGGGGCATGAACATACGGGATGGGCACTGGCTGGAGCGCCGGCCGGCCCATCCGGTCCAGTGCCTGCATTTCCGGGTCGAGGGACCGGTGGTGGCCGACCTGCAGCGGACGTTTGCGGTGGACTGGGCGTTTGCGACCCGGGAAACCCTGCTGGGCGACACCTGGTTTCCGGAACTGGAGCCGGCGGGACCGGTCCTGGCCAGGGGCGTGCCGGATGGCCCCGACGCCGACATTGACAATCTCCCCGAGGTACTCCTGGGCGCCCTCCAGGTGGCCCGCTCGCGCGTCGGCATCGTGACCCCCTACTTCCTGCCGGACGAGACCCTGTTGCGGGCCCTGCAGGCCACCGCGATGCGTGGGGTGCGCGTGGACATCATCATCCCGGCCCGCAGTAATATCCGGGTCATGGACTGGGCCGTGATGCCGCAGTTCCTGCCGCTCCTGTCCAAGGGCTGCCATGTGCACTTCTCCCCGGCGCCCTTCGACCACAGCAAGCTGCTGGTGGTGGATGGGGGCTGGTCGCTCCTCGGGTCCACCAACTGGGATGCCCGGAGCCTGCGGCTGAACTTCGAGTACAACATCGAGTGCTATGACACGGAGCTGGCGCTCGCCCTGGAGGGGCTGGTGGATGAGCGGATCCGCGGGGGGCGCCGCCTGACGATCGACGCCCTGCGCCGCCGGCCGCTGCCACTCCGGCTGCGCGACGGCCTGGCGCGGCTGGGGACGCCGTATCTTTGACGGGCGCGCCTGAGGCGCGCCCCTGCGATCGAGGTGGGGATGGAACGGGCG
>JBHEPH010000108.1:0-6939 GCA_046260395.1 Gemmatimonadales bacterium | reverse complement strand
GGCACGGCGTGCCCTTCAAGTCATAGAAAAAGTTGTCGGCGAAACGATCATGGGACCAGAACGCCACGGTCTGCACCTGGTCGCGATCGGGCTCGACCAGCTCACCGACCAGTGCAAACCGCACGTTGAAGATCTGGGCCAGGTGGCGGACCAGCGAATTGAGGAACGCCTCCCCCACGGCTCCGGCGGTGCCGGCCACGATCGCCCGGAGGGGATCTTCCGCCTCCTGGCGCGCCGAGAGGTCCCGCACCATGACCAGCATGCCGCCGAATCCCCCATCGGGGGACTTCAGCATCTCGCAACGCGCCTCGATGGGAATTGTGCTCCCGTTCGCGTGCAATGCGGTGAGCTCGGCGATGTCCCAGACCCCGGTGGCCAGGAACCGGGCCACCAGGTTGGCGGCGCGGACTCGCTCCCATTCCACCAGGGTCTCCAGGACGCTGCGGCCGATGAGGGCCGCCGCCGACGAGGCACCGATCAACCTGAGAAACGGCTGGTTGACCACCGCGATGCGGAGCGCGTAGTCCACCACGACGACCGGATCGGGGACCAGCGAGGCCATGGCACGATAGCCATCAACGGGCCCGGGAAGTGGTGGGGGGGCAGCGCCTGGCCGGGCGATGGGGCTGGACTGGGAGAGCACCAGGCGGAGCCATTCCGGCTCACCCGGCTGGGGGAAATGCGCACCTCCGGCCGGTCCGGTGGTCACGCGGTGCGGCTCGGCGTAAACGCTGGCGGAACGAGCATCATCGGTTCAAGTCCTGGGATGAGTGCAGGGAGCGTCCTAATGTACGCTGATCACCATCGATTGTTGAGTGGAGTGGTCCTCTCCGTGGTAGATTTCCGGTCCCCCTCATGGTTACGGAGTTCTTCATGTTTCGTCCGTTTCTGTTCGTCGGTGGCCTGGTGTTCATGGCGGGCTGCGCGTCCGAGCCTGTGACCCCCGCGCCGGACCTGAGCGGGGAACGCCTGCTCGCCCACACCACCATCCTTGCGTCCGACTCGTTCCTTGGCCGTGCCCCCGGCACCCTGGGCGAGGAGCGCACGGTGGAGTACCTGGAGCGGGAGTTTCGCGCCTTGGGGCTTCAACCCGGCAACACCGACGGCAGCTATATCCAGGATGTGCCGCTGGTGGGCATCACGGCCGATCCGGGCATGACCCTGACCGTCGGCGGAACCGGGGCGGCGATGCCCCTGGGCTACCGCAGCGACTTCGTTGCCTGGACCCGGCACATGGTGGAGCAGGTCGACCTCGCGAACTCCGAGCTGGTCTTTGTCGGTTACGGCGTCCAGGCCCCCGAGTTCTCCTGGGACGATTTCAAGGGAGTGGACCTGCGCGGCAAGACCCTGGTGGTCCTCGTCAACGACCCCCAGCTGCCGGACACGACCCAGTTCGGCGGCACCGCGATGACCTATTACGGCCGCTGGACCTACAAGTACGAGAAGGCGGCTGAGCTTGGCGCCGCCGGGATGCTTATTGTGCATGAAACCGGGCCGGCGGGCTACCCGTGGGCAGTGGTGGCGGGGATGGGTGGCGAGAAGCTTGACCTCGTGGCCGAGGATCGAAACCTGGGACGGGCGAGCGTGGAGGGCTGGATCCACCTCGATGTGGCGCGACGGCTGTTCACGGCGGCGGGCCAGGACTTCGACTCGCTGAAGGCCAGGGCGCTGACCCGGGAGTTTGCCCCGGTGCCGCTTGGCCTGACCGCCTCGATCACCATCCGCAACACCATGCGCACCCTGGACTCGCGCAATGTGCTGGCCAGGGTCGAGGGCAGTGATCCGGTGCTGCGCGAGGAGTACATCGTCTACACGGCGCACTGGGATCACTTCGGCGTCGGCGTCGCGGTGGATGGTGACTCGATCTACAACGGCGCGCTCGACAACGCGACGGGGACGGCCGGCCTTCTGGAGCTGGCGCGGGCCTTCCAGACGCTGGAGGACAAGCCGAAGCGCAGCATCCTCTTCCTGGCGGTGACGGCAGAGGAGCAGGGGCTGCTGGGCTCGGAGTACTACGCACGCCATCCCGTGTACCCGGTGGCAAAGACGCTGGCCAACATCAACCTCGACGGCCTGAACATGGATGGTCGCACCCTGGACATCGTGGCGATCGGCCTGGGTGCCTCTGAGCTGGACGACTATCTCCGCACCGCGGCGGGGGAGCAGGGTAGGACGGTGAAGCCCGACCCCGAGTCCGAGAAGGGGTACTACTACCGTTCCGACCACTTCAACTTTGCCAAGGTCGGCGTGCCGGCGATGTACCTCGATACCGGCGTGGAGTTCGAGGGCCAGCCGGCCGACTATGGCTTGCGCATGCGGGAGGACTACGTCACCAATCGCTACCACAAGGCGTCGGATCATATCCTCGATCGCTGGGTGGCCGACGGGGCGATCCAGGACCTCGAACTCTACTTCACGGTTGGCTATAGGGTGGCCCAGGCCGAGCGGTCCCCCGAGTGGGCGCCGGGCAACGAGTTCCGGGCGATCCGGGAGGGGAGCCTTCGACGGGAGTGAGCAGGGAGAAGCGAGAAGGGAGAAGGGTGGGCGGTGAGGAGAGAAGCAGGCAGCGCGAGGAACAACTTTTCGCTTCTTGCTTCTCGCTTCTTGCTTCTCACTTCTCCCTCAGTACACCCCCAGGTCCTTCCCCGACACCACCCGACCGCCAAAGGTGGAGCGGACCTCGAGCACGAGCTGTTCGTCGGGGACACCCCAATGCAGCTGGTGGTAGAGCAGCAGCAGCCCCGGACGTGCCTGGGTGGCCAGCCGCCCCAGCTCGGCGGCGCCGGTGTGGGCGTGGGCGTGGTAGCGCTGCCACTCGGGTTCGCGGCCGGCAAAGCCAGCGTCAGAATAGACTTCATGCACCAGCACGTCACAGCCGTTGCACGCCTCAATCAGGGCGTCGCTCCAGCGGGTGTCCCCTGACACCACGATGACCCGATCGGCGGTCTCGAACCGGAAGCCGTACGCTTCAGGCCAGTCTTCATGCGGCACCGGGATGGCGGTGACGGTCACCAGCGAGTCCTGATAGACCATGCCCGGTTGCAGGTGGGTGACCTCCGCTCGCCAGCCGGTGCCATTCTGCGGCTGCAGCCCATCAATGCGCCGGCGGATGTCGGCGTCGTAGGCTGCCATCAAGTGCGCCATCATCTCCGCGGTGCCGGTGGGGCCAAACACCGCCAACGGCGCGTCGCGCTCCAGCACCCAGGGTGTCAGCAGCAGGTCGGGCAACCCGATCGTGTGGTCACTGTGCAGGTGCGTCAGGAAGACCCGTCGCAGCCGGGTCATCTCGAGCCCGGCGGCCGAGGCCCTGCGCACCACGCCCGCGCCGGCGTCCACGAGATAGGGTTCCCCGTTGACCACGATGGCCACCGAGGGTCCGTAGCGTTGCGGGTCCGGGTTGGGCGTGCCGGTGCCGAGCAGCACGACGTGGGTGCCACTCGAGAGGTCCACCGTGGCGGCGACCTGGCCGGGCCGCTGCGGCTCGCGTTGTTCGATGGTGCAGGCCACGGCGGAAGCCGCGGCCAGGCTGACAAGGAGTGCGGTGCGGAGCATGCCCCAAGGTAGGCGGGGACCAGGAAAGAGGGAACGGGGAACAGGGAACAGGAAACAGGGAACAGGCTTTCCGCTCCCTGCTTCCTGCTCCCTGCTCACTGCTCACTGCTCACTGCTCACTGCCTAGAACGTAATCCGCAGCCCCGCCGTGAACGGCCAGACCCAGGCGGTCGAGGCGCCGAAGTCGGCCTCGTCCTGGAAGGCGATGTCGCCCTGCGGGGAGATGACCAGGCCGAGCTTGTCGGAGAAGTGGTAGTAGATCTTCGCGCCGGCGTTAATGGCGAAGTAGCTGCTGCTCTCGGCGCCCGGGGTGTCCACCTTAAACGTCATGATACCGGCGCCGAGGTTGCCGTACACCTCGAGCTTGCCATTGCTGCTCTGGGCCAGCCGGTAGCCGAGCTTGCCCATGAAGTGGTTCACCTTGACGTCGAGGTTGGTGCCCTTGACCTCATGGGTGCCGAGGTCCACGTCGGCCAGGAGGCGGAGGCGGTCGCCAAGGGGAAGGCTGAGGCCGGCGCCAAAGACCGGCCCGGCCTTGGCCACGTCGGCGATATCAAAGGTGGGCACTGCCATACCGGCACGCACTTCCAGGCCGACACTCTGCTGGGCCACGACCGGGGCCGCCACCAGCGCTGCCGCCAGTCCGAGGCCGGCAATCCGGAATCCACGCATTCAGGTACTCCTCCCGTCAGGGGGTTGGGGTTTGGTTTGACGGGGGTGGTACCCTCTCCGTGGGGGGAGGTTCCGGGGGGGGTACGGGAGAAGCGAGAAGCGAGAAGCGAGAAGGGAGAAGGGAGAAGGCAGGACAGCCCTGGGACCGGGCACAGCCGTTGGCACCACTTCTTGCTTCTCGCTTCCTACTTCTCGCTTCTCAACACGTACACCAGCCAGTCCGCCCGCTTCCGCTCGGCCTTGCGGTCCACGTCGTCGAGATTGGCGACTGGCATGCCGGTGACGACCAGGATCCGGGTGCCTTTCGGGAGTCGGTCCCGGACGCGGGTCACGGTGCCCAGGTGGAAGTCGCTGTGGAAGGCGCCATTCATGTGAATGACCAGTGTCCCGGGTGTCCAGGCGGCGGCAATCGCCTCCGCCATCGTCTCGTCCTTGACGCACTGGGCCTGGTAGATCCGGATAATGGCCTGCCTGGACGCCTCCGGGTCGGCGGGGCCGCCGCCGTGATTGGTGGGCATTCCCTCCATGGTGGCGGCAAAGCGGTCGAAATAGTCGTCATTCTCCGGGCAGCTGTTCTGCACCGCCGCATGGGCGCGGCGATCGGCAGGCAGGGTGTCGAGGAGCCCCAGTCCGGCCCGGGCAACCGCCGAGGCGAGGGGCCGGGGGACATTCGCGGCCACCACCGGCCAGCCGTATCCGCGGGCCACCTCCACGAGGCCGCGGTAGTCGGAGGCGTAGCGGGGCCAGGGGCGGCTCCCCGCCAGGAATTCACTTTCCACGATGCGGCCGGCCAGGTACTGGTTCACCAGGGGTTGGACATCCCGCTCGAACATCTCAAGTGACAGCACGATGCTTTCCCGCCGCCGGGCGATCGCCTCGAGCAGCGCCAGCTGCATCCGGTGGGTGGCGGGATCGTCGTGCTGCTCCCCGAAAAAGATCACGTCGGCCTTGGCAAGCTGGGTGGCCAGCAGTTCGAAGTCCCGCACCTGCTGCTTGCGGGTTTCCACCACGCGGTGAGGCACGTAGGTCGGCGGGGGGATTTCCTGCCCGACGGCTATCACCGGCAGCAGGGCCAGGGCGGTGGTGGCGATCACGAGCGCGCGGGGGGAGCAGACCATCAGGATCCTGGGGCAGAGTGTTTGGGGCTGCCGGCCGGGTTGCCAAGGTGGCGGCCCTGGAGGATCATCAGTGCCGCCTCGGCGGCCGGGCCGCTGGAGGACGCGATCCGCTCCAGGGTGGCGTCGTCGTGCCGGCCCAGTTCGGCCATGAGAATCATCCGGGCGGCATGGCGGGCCTGGGCGGCCTGCTGCCTTGCCCGCAGCCGGGCGCCCCGGATGCCGATCCAGGCGGCGACCACCAGCAGCAGGGCGGTGCCCAGGAATCCGGAGGCCATCACCCCGGAGTCCCCCACGCGCGCGGCCCGGATCGCCACCACCAGCCAGGCGATGGCCAGGATGACGAAGAGCCACATCAGCGCGCGGGAGAGGCGGGGGTTGGGCATGGGTGTCGAGGGAGGGAGAGGAAGGAAGGGAGAAGCGAGAAGGGAGAAGGGAGCGCTTCTCGCTTCCTGCTTCTCACTTCTCGCTCGCTCAGATCGGCAAGTCGTCCCGCACCAGCACCAGGATCGCGGCGAGGGGCACCACCAGGTAGCGCTTCTCCTCGAAGGTGATCTCCACGGCGGCCTTGCGGAAGAAGAGGGCGAGGTCGCCGACCCTGGCCTGCATCGGCCGGTAGCGCTGGGTGGATCGCGCCTCGAGCTTCCAGGGTTCCTCGTCGTTCAGGATCGGGTCGGCGATCGGGTCCCCCGGTCCGGTGGCGATGATCAAGCCGCTCTGCACCGCCTGGGTGTCCACGGCGGAGGGCGGCAGGTACAGCCCCACCTTGGTCCGCTCCTCCCCGTCCTCAGGGGCGATCAGGATCCGGTCGCCGACGACCAGGAGGCGCTTGGGCGGGAAGTCGTCCATGCCGGGATCAGCTGGCGTCATGGACGGTGATGACGTCCAGGATCTTGAGCGAGCGCTGTCCATTGGGCAGGCGCAACTCGACTTCCTCACCCACCTTGCGGTCCCGCAGGGCCCGCCCGAGGGGCGAGGCCATGCTGATGTGCCCCTCATCAATGTCCATCATCTCCGGCAGGACGACGAGGTAGGTGTCATGGTCCCCGGTGGCGAGGTCCTGGACGGTGACCTTGGCGCCGAGCCCGACCCGGTCCCGGGGGGCCTCGGTGCCCGCCATCTGGGTCAGCTGGTTGAGGCGCTGGTGGAGCTGGCCGAGGCGGGCCTGGACCAGCTGCTGCCGTTCGAGCGCCGCCTTGTACTCGCTGTTCTCGCGCAGGTCGCCCATCGCCACGGCGGTGGCGATCGCCTGGGGCAGGGTGACCGTCAGTTCGTGGCTGAGCGCCTCGATCTCCTTGCCCAGCTTCTGGCGCATCTCGTCGATCATCGGGCCGTCCGCAATAAAAGAGTCCGCCCGGCGAGGGGACTCGCCGGGCCGGTCATGTACCCCGGGAATATGGTGCCCCGCAGGGGGGAGCGGAAGATCCGTGGGGTGGGGGTGCTCCACGGGCGCCTGATACCCGGGAGCCGCCCCCGGGTTTTGCTTGACGCGCCGGGGGCCCGGTACTAGAATCCGCCCGTGCAATTTCGCATTTCCCTCGCCATCAGTTGGCTTCCTGCGCACGGGATGTTTGCCTCATGGCCCTGAGCACCAGTCTGC
>JBHEPH010000107.1:671-7195 GCA_046260395.1 Gemmatimonadales bacterium | reverse complement strand
GGCGAAGATGGCGGCGCGCGGCCCACCCCGGTCGCCCGCTTCGCGCAGCAGCGCGATCCCCTCCTCCCAGCGCCGGGAACGCAGGGCAATCAGCCCCAGGAAGAAGGGCGCCCCGCCCTCGCTGTGGCGCAGTTCGCGGACCCGCCGGAACTCCCGCTCGGATTCCTCGAGCATACCGGTGCGATAGAAGGCGATGCCCAGGTTGCGGTGTTCCTCGATCCGGGTCTCCTGCGCCCGCGTCGCCTCGGGCGGCGTGGAGACCCCGACCGTGCGGACCAGCCCCGCGGCGATCAGGCCGAAGAGGGCCTGGCACGCCGTGAATTCGGACAGGGCGGATTCCTGGACCAGTTGGCGCACGTCGCGCTCGCCATCGAGCAGGGGGAGGATCAGCCGCTGCGCGTCGGAGAGCGCCAGGTCCTCATGCCGGGTGCCGGCGGCCTCGGGATCGGGCGCGAAGACCAGGTCGAACGACGGGATCTTCTTCTCGATCAGGCTCCATTCGTCCACCCGGCGCGCGCCCTCGAGCAGCACCGCCTCGGGGCTGTAGCGGTGGACAATGTCCTCGGGCTCCGGGCGCACGCCCGCCTCAAAGCGAAAGGTGCCGCTCGACCAGGAGAACAGGGCGAACAGCGCCTCCTCGACATGGCGACGGACATAGTCATTGAGGAGGTCGCGGGTGATCGCCCCGGTGTCGACGAGGATGTCTCCCACGCGACGGGTCGGCTGGCTCGCCTGCATGACCAGCGCCTCATCGAGCTGCGCCTGGGAGACCGGGCCCGACTTGACCAGCATGTCACCGAGCCGGTCCCGCCGGTTGACGATGGTCGCATGGATGATGAGGCCGTCCTCGAACCAGATGGCGGCGTGGCGCTGCCGATCGGCCAGGGCCAGGCGGCCGGTCCGCCGTCCGAGGAAGAGCAGCTGCACCACGTCGGGCAGGCTCGCCTCGCGCAGGCTCCCCTGGATGGCCATCAGCCGAATTCCTCGAGGAGCCGCTCCGCCAGACGCGGCCACTCCTGCACCATCTTCTCGGGACTCCGCGCCAGGTTGGTGGAGGGACCGGATGCGCCCGGACCCCGGTGGCTGCCCGAGCGGCGGGGCTCGGACTCCGCCACGCGGCGGCGTTCGAGGACCTCCCGGGCCAGCGCCGGCGACGGGGCAACTCCCTGCCCCTCCGCCGCACTGAGGACCCGGCGCACCATGCCCTGCACCGCTCGCACCGATTCGGCGGGACGGTCGGCCAGCCAGTCGGCGAGCGCCGCATCCCCCGCCGCCGGGGTGTCCGCGAGCAGCTGGCGGATGACGGCGCGGCGCACATCGCGGTCAGGGCGCGGCAGGTCCACCACCAAACCTGCCTCCAGCCTGGTGAGCAGCCGGGGATCCATCCCGTCCAGGGTGGCCAGCGGTGCGCCGACGGTGAAGACCACCTGCCGGCCACCGTCAAGGCACTGGGTGAACAGTTCGAGCAGGTCGGCCTGCACCGCCGCGTGGCCGGCCAGGACATGCAGGTCATCCACCAGGAAGGCGCCGGCGAACTGGTACCGTGTGCGCCACTCCGGCGCCCCCGCCTGATGCTCGGCCAGGAGCACCTCGCCGCCGAGGCACGCCACCCCGTCCACCCCATGGTCCACCAAGGTGTTCCCAATGGCATGGAGCAGGTGGGACTTGCCGGTGCCACTCGGGCCGACAATGACCATCGGGTTGTACTTCTGGCCGGGCGCCTGCCCAACCGCCCGCGCGGCCTGGACCGCATGGCGATTGCCGGGTCCCTCGCCGATCGTATCGAGACGCAGCGTGGGCGACGGCGCCGGGAGCGGATCGCGACGCCGGCGAGCCTGCCAGAGCAGCGCTTCGGCCTCGGGCAACCGGTCGGGGTCGCGGAAGGCGGGCGACCCGGCGAGTTCCGGCAGCAGGACCACCGCCTCCTCCTCGATCGTGCGGAGGCGAGCGATCTCCCCCTCGAAGTTGGCGATCGCCTCGGCCAGGCCACCGGCGTGCCCCTGCTCCAGCAGCGCCTCCAGTCGGTCGGTGCGGTAGCCCTCGCCGCCATACCGAAGCACTGCCTCGCCGAGATCGGCGCGCCACCGATCCATCTGTTGCCCGACGCTGGCCACCACTTCTGACAGGAAGGATCCGAACTCGTCATCCTGCGCCGTGAGGGCGTCCGGCAGTTCCTTCGCACTCCCGGCCGTCGCGACCGGAGGCCCCGCGGTTCCTGTCAGGGATGCATCGATACCGCCGATCAGGACCCGGGCCTGCTCCGGGTCGAGTGGCGCGGGGCTGACGGCCTGGAACGCCGCCAGCCGCTGCAGTGCCGCCAGCAGTTCCCGGATGCTTGAGAAGGGCAGCGAAGCCACGGCAGTGAGCACGTCATCCGGCAACGCGGGACTGAGGTCGCCCGCCCGCCGCCGGAGGATGCCAAGTCGGGTGCCGGGATCGGGGGCACTCATCTCGACGACCAGACCGGTGGACAGGACACGGGCGAGTGACTCGGCCCCCAACTGAGCGAGCGGTCGCTCGGTGGTCACCACGAGCTGGCGGCCGTGCGGCACGCGGCTGTCCACCAGCTCCTGGACCAGGGGCGCGAGGTCGGGGCGGCTGGCGATCACTTCCAGCCCGTCGAGCAGCAGCACATCACATTCGTGGAGGGGCACCACGCCGCCATGTTCGCCGTGCGCCCGTTCCGCCAACCCGATGACCGACTCCGCCTCCACGTGCCACTCCGCGCCCACCTCGCCACGGATGGCCGCGAGCAGATGGGACTTGCCGAGGCCGCGCGCGGCCACGATGACCAGCGGATTCGCCTCGCCGCCGGGGGCGGCCGCCACCCGCCGCGCCGCAGCCACTGCCAGGCGATTGGACGGGCCTTCCACGAACGTGGCCAGAGTCAGGTCATCACCGCGGGCCTCGTTCATGGCTGCGGCGGCGCGACGGCCAGGCGTTGCAGGACCTGGGACGCCAGTGCCTTGAGCGTCTCAAAGACGCCCTGGCCATGCAGGGCATCCGCGGGGAGACTGGGCACCCCACGGAAATTGAGGGCGTCGTCGAGTTCGGCCGGCGTCAGGATCAATTCCGGCGGGAGATCCTGCTTGTTGAATTGCATGACCACCGGCAGGGTGCGGATGTCCACCCCCTGGTCCACCAGGTTCTCCTGCAGGTTCTGCAGGCTCTCGATGTTGTCCTCGAATCGCCGGGCCTGGCTGTCGGCCACGAACACGACGCCATCCGCCCCCTGGAGCACCAGTCGCCGCGTCGCGTTGTAGTAGACCTGTCCGGGCACGGTATACAGCTGGAATCGCGTCGTGAACCCGGAGATCTGCCCCAGTTCGATCGGCAGGAAGTCGAAGAAGAGCGTTCGGTCCGATTGGGTGGCCAGCGAGACCATGCGCCCCCGGCGACCCTGGGGCACGCGGCCATGGATGTACTGCAGGTTGGTGGTCTTGCCCGATCGTCCCGGGCCATAGTAGACCAGCTTGCAGGTGATCTCCCGGGCCGTGAAGTTGACGAGCGACATGGCTAGCGCCCGAACAGCGAGCGAAGGCTGGCGTTCAGGTCGCGCTCGAAATCTTCGGCGAGCACGGCGGGCTGCGGCGCGTCGACCGGTGCCGCGACGGCCAGGTCACTGACGAAGCGGCCGAAGAAGAGTTGGACAAGCCCGAGCGACGTCTCCGCCCCGAACACGACGAGAGCGATCCAGCGGCCGCGCGTCGTGTCGAACGGGGCCAGGAAGATGCCGGCCCGGGCGCCCTGATGGACCACGGCGCCGAGGCTGGTCTCGCCCATGGTGTTGCCCAGCTCCCTCGTGGAGGCCACGATGCCGGCACCAAGGGCGGCGGCGGACATCACATCGAGCGACCGGGTGAAGCCATGCTGCGCCAGCACCTGACCCGCCGAGGTGGTCAGCAGGACCACCCGCGCCCCGGATTCGGCCAGGAAACTGCGCAGCGGCGCCTCGACCCACGGTTCGATCGCGCGCATCAGGCAAGTCGTCCGGCGGCATCGAGGAGCGCGAGGCGAAGCATCCCGGCATTGGTATTGGGCTCGGTCACCGCCACGAGGAGCAACCCGGCGTCCCCCGTGGCCACCACCAGGCCGCCGTCGGTGGCCTCGAGCGCGATCAGGGTCGGTGGCGGTTCGCCCAGCGCGGCAGTGGTGTCGCCGAGGCGCCCCACCAGGCTCGCCGCGAGGGCGGCGACCGGCCCGGCGTCGAGCCCATCCATCGCCGACTCCGCGACGACCAAGCCATCATCGGCCGAGACCAGCAGGGCGCCGCGCACCCCCTCGACCCGGCAGACCTCGACCAGCACCCCCTCAAGGAACGTGGTCACTTGATCTGCTCCAGCCATCGCCGGGCCAGGGCGTCGGCGCGATCGGCCATCCGGGCGAGGCGGCCGGGCGGCGTCTCCGCGCCGCGGCGAATGACCAGCAGCGTCCCCTCGGCTGGCTCGGTGACCACCAGGTGTGACGTCATCCCCTCGACCACGATACGCTGCCAGTAGCCCAGCCCGAGCAGTTCGGTCGTCCGCGCGGCCTCCCGCCCCACACCCGCCAGATGAGCCGCCACGGGCTCGGAGGGATCCGTGACCAGCCCCGCGCGGAGCCCACCCGCGAGCACCCGGCCCCGGGTATCGAGGAGCATGGCGTGGCCCGCCCACTCGTCGGCGTCCGCATACGGATCCGGCTTGACCTCGGGGGGCGCCTCGTCCAGCAGCGCGCGCACGCGTGCCAGGGCAACCGACAGGGTGGGATCTCCCGGGGCCCCCGCGGCGGCGGCCTCGAGGTGGCGCAGTGAACGCGTCAGGTCACCCAGCCGGAAGAAGAGGAATCCCATCCCCTTCTGGGGACCGACCATCCGCGGCTGGAGGCGAAGCGCGGTCGTCCACGCGTCGAACGCGGCGTCGCCCTCCCCGCGATCACTCTCGATCCGGCCGAGCAGGTCGAACGCCTCGGCGAGCTGGGGGTACCGTGCCACCCCGGAGCGCGCCACGGCCAGGGCGCCGTCGAGATGACGGCGACGGCGCAGCGCCTCGCCCAGCTCGAGGAAGACGAGACTGTCGGGGTCGGTGGAAAGCTCAGTGGTCCAACGCTGAATATCGTCAGTCACGACCGTTCCTTATCATGTCAGCCAGCACCCTCGCCGCAGCCGCCGCTCCGGCCACATGCGGCCGCCGGCGCTCCTCGCCAGCGGGACGGCTCGGCAACGCCAGCCAGGCCTCCCACGCCTCGGCCGCCTCCTCGAGGCGCCCGATCGCCGCCAGGGCCACACCGAGCAACCGCCGTGCCTGTGCCTGCTCCGGCTCGACTCGCAGCGCCTCGCGGAGGCTCTCCTGCGCTTCCGCCGGCCGGCTCTCCAGGAGGGCGAGCCGGGCCAGCGCCACTCGGGCGACCGAGAGCTCGGGGTGGCCGGCGAGCACCGCCCGAATCAGGCCTCGCGCGGGCTCGAGGTCATGGAGGCGGATGTGCTCCTCGGCCTGGCGCAGGAGCGTGACCGGGTCCTGATGCGCCAGCGAGGCCGCGGAGGCCGCCGCTGGGTCATGGAGGACGATAACACCAGCCGTGGCAAGCCCGAAGAGTGCCCGGGCCGCCGCAAATTCCGATTCCCCGGTGAGGGTCCCGATGGCCCGGACATCCCGGGTGCCATCCACGGAGGCCAGCACCCGCCACTCGAGCGGATTGAGGCGGAGCGACCCAGGCTCGGAACTCCCGGCCGGGGCCAGCTGGGCCACCACGCCGAGGTGGGGGATGTGGGACTGCAGGCGAGACCACTCGTCGACACGACGGGCCGCCTCGAGGAGGACGGATTCGGTGCTGATCCGGAGATCCACCTCGCGCGGGATCGTGGCAGGGTCTGCCTCCTCGAAGACGAAGTATCCCTCCGACCACCCGAGCAGGGTAAAGACCACGTCTTCCACCTGCGCCCGCACCTCGACCAGCAACTGCCGCGTGGTGATGGCGCCGATGTCGAGCAGGATGTCGCCGATCCGACGCGCATCCCCGCGCTCCTGCATCGCCACCGCCCGGGCCAGTTCTTCCGCCCGGACCTTGCCGGCCTGCAGGAGCATGGTCCCCAGGAGGTGCGGGTTGGAGCGGATGGCGGCCGCCACAACTGCGCCGCGCTCGAACCAGATGGTACCCTCGTTCTGGCGCAGTTCGGAGGTGACCCGCAGCGAGCCGGTCTTGCGGCCCAGATCGAGCAGTTGAAAGACGTCGTGCACCCCGAGTTCCCGGAGCGGACCCTGGATCGCCATGCCGTCAGCCCTCCGTCCGGCGGATGGCCTGGAGTTCCCGGGCACTGCGGGCGTGCCGGCGCGCCGTCTCGGCGAGCGGGCCGCGGGGCGCCAGCGCCACGACACGCTCCCACTCCGCAATCGCCTCCTTGAAGCGATGCATCGTGGCCAGCGCCGCCCCGCGGTGGAAGTGCACGTCCGCACGCCGGGGATCCAGGCGCAGGGCGCGCTCAAACGCCAGCAGGGCATCAGCGGGGCGGCCATCCTGATGCAGCGCCCGGCCGAGCAACAGGACCG
>JBHEPH010000107.1:0-661 GCA_046260395.1 Gemmatimonadales bacterium | reverse complement strand
GGCGAGCCGCGTGACCGCCTGTCCAGGCCGCTCCGTCCGGCAGAGGAGCTCGGCCAGCCGCATGGTGGCCCCGGCGTGCACCGGCAGAATCCGCAGGACCTGCTCGAGCGCCTCCCGCGCGGGGCCCTCCTGGCCCCTGGCCTCCTCGACCTCGGCGATCGTCATCCAGGCCGGCGCCAGGCGCGCATCGTACGCGAGGGCCGCGCGACAGGACTCCAGTGCGGCCTCGGGCTCACCGACTGCCCGGAACACTTCGCCCTGCAGCAACAGCAGGTCGGGCCGGCCCGGCGCCTCGGCGATCGCGGCCTCGATGTCGATGCTGGCCCCGGCCGCGTCCCCGGTGGCGAGCCGAGCCCTGGCGCGCGTCACCCGGGCCTCCGGGGCGCGGGGCGTGACACCGACCAGCTGGTCCGCGACGCTGAGTGCCTCGGAGAATCGCGACAGCGCCAGCAGGGCGCTGGCCTCACCGAGCAGGGTGCGGGGATCATCGGGATGGGACTCGCGGGCGCTCCGGAACCGCTCGAGGGCTTCGCCGTGGAGGCCGCGCCGCGCATAGATCTCACCGAGGAGGCTGGTGGCCAGGCCGCGATCGGCCCCGCGGCTCACGGCACGATTCACCTCCGCGGTCGCCAGCTCCAGCAGTCCCTTGCCGAGGTAATCC
>JBHEPH010000106.1:0-7230 GCA_046260395.1 Gemmatimonadales bacterium | reverse complement strand
GCATCACACCGTCCATCCCTCCGGGAAGGTGACCGGCAGCAAGGGCGACGACTGGCGAGATCCCTACCACCAGGGCAGGGCCCTGATGGACTGCCTGACGCTGCTCGACGCCTGATCGCGGCTGCGCCGCCTTTCGCCAATTCGCCAAATTTCCTATCTTAGTCATCATGCCGTTTGCTTCGGCGCCGCTCGCGCCACTGCCTCACCTCCCGATCCGGGCCACCCTGGTGGTCAGGGTATGCTGACCCCCTCCCAGGCCGCCAACCGGCGACGGCGCCCGCCTGCGTCGCCCAAGCAGCAGTACCAGGAGTGGCTCCTCCGCCGCATCGAGGACTACAAGAACCAGATCCCGCGCGGCGAACTCCTGAAGCTGGGCGACGAGGCCGCCGGTGAACTGAGCGGCGGCGCCGACGGCCAGCAGTTCCTGCTGACCGAGGTCCTGATGGCGGACACCGTGGACCGCCTCATCGCCAAGCGGCTCCGCCTGATGAGCTATAGCCGCTGGCGGCAGAAGTTCCTCAAGCTCCGCCTGGCCCAGAAGGAACCGAATCACTGGGGGATCGACGCCGGCCACGCCGTGGCAGTCATCCTCCCTCGCATCGAAGCCGGTGACCAGATCCTGGCTGTGGGGCCCGCCGCCGAAGCCGCCGCCTATCTCCTCCTGGCCCATGATGCCGCCGTCACCTTCCTCGACGAGGAGCTCGGCTCGGTCGAGCGGGTCGAGACCAAGGTCGGTGCGGAGGCCCTCGGCACCGAGTTCACCGCCTACGTGACCCAGCTCGGCGAGTGGCTCCCTCCGCTGCCCCAGCTGGTGGATCTGGCCATCATCGATGTCAGTGCCCTGTCCCTCATTCCCTATGCACGGCGTCGGTCGCTGCTGCAGCAGGTCCAGTCCGTCACCCGGCCGGGCGGGGTGCACGCCCTGGTCCCCGGCGAGGCACCCAGCGCCCCGGAGGGGTTTCTTTCCCATTATCCGGACTGGGAGCGCACGGCGATGCCCGCCGCGAAGCGGGGCAGCAAGGCGCATGGGCGGGGATTGCTGGTGACGTGCTCTGCCGCAGCCGAGAGCGCCGCCGAAGACGTACATCAAGTGGAGAGCGCCCGTGGTGCCTAGCCAACGCCCCGGGATCACTGGCGGGTGAGCGCTTCACCAGGGACCGACCCGCCAGACTCATCCGTCAGGACTCTCCGGGGCCGGTCCCCGATCGGGGCAATCGCCCTCTGGTACGCCGCTGCGTTCGCCCTCGTCCTCCTGCTCCCGGCCCAGTGGCGACTTGGGCAACCGTTCTGGCTCCTCCCGCCACCGCAGGTGCCGCAGGTCCTTGTGTGGGGTGCCGCCTTCCTGGCTCTCGCGCTCCTCACGATGCTGATCGCCAGCCGGAATCGCTCCCGCGCCGCCGTCACCGCCCTCATCGCCGCACCGCTGATCTGGATGTCCGGCTACCTCCTGCTGATTGCCCTTCCCGAGGTGCAGGTCTCCCGGGTGGTGGCCGGCACCACCGGCATCCTGAGCGTGGCGTTGGTGCTCATTCCGCTGCTGCGCGAATCGTGGGTCCGTGGCGGCGGCCTGGTGGTGGCCGTCCTGACCGTTGCGTCGGTCACCCTGGCCAGGGCCACGCCGGCCGATGTCGCCGTGGAGTCATCCTCCCTGCGGGCCGCCCTCCACCCCATCCAGATCACCTTCCTGCGCGACGTGGTTGGGACCGGGGGTACCGACGGGGGCGCCGTGGCCGCGCTCGGCGATGGCTTCCTGCATGTGAATGGCGCGGGAGAGTTTTCAAGGCTCGACTGGGACACCACCGGCACCACGTTGCTGGCCCGACGGGTTCCATTGACTCCGCCCCTCGATCGCCCGGGATTCCTTGCCACCCAGCCCGACTCGGGCACGGTGCACAGTTTCCGGGTCACCGACCTGCTGCTTGGCCCCGAGGGCACGCCCCGGGATGTCCTCGTCGCCCACACCGCCTGGCACCCGGCCGAGCAGTGCCTCACGCTCAGGGTCTCTCGCACCCAGCTGCGCCTCGATCTGTCGCCGGGTGACGAACCGCCCGCGTGGGAGCTGGTCTTCGAGACCTCTCCGTGTCACCCCATCGGTCTGACCATCCGAGTGAACCAGACGGGTGGCCAACTGGCCTGGCTGGGCCCGGACTCGCTCCTGGTGACCGTCGGAGATCACGGGTTCGAGGGCCAGAGCGCGCCGGCCTTTGCCCAGGACACGGCCGCGGACTACGGCAAGGTCATCCTGATCGAGCCGAACGGCACAGCCAGGCACTGGACGATGGGCCACCGGAATCCCCAGGGATTGGTGGTCGCGGCAGACGGGCGGATCTGGGTGAGCGACCAGGGGCCGCAGGGTGGCGATGAGATCAACCTGCTCCGGGAGGGGGCGAATTTCGGCTGGCCGCTGGTGACGTACGGAACGAACTACGGCAGCACGATCTGGCCGTTCAACGAGGGCCGGCGCAACCATGGCGAGTTCACCGAGCCGGCCTACGTCTTCGTGCCATCACCGGCGATTTCCAGCATCATGCAGGTCCGGGGCAGCCGCCTCGCCAGGTGGCAAGGTGATTTGCTGCTCGGATCTCTGCGCGGGAGGAGCCTGTTCCGGCTCCGCACTCGTGACGATCGGGTCAGCTATGCCGAGGCCATTCCGGTGGGAGAGCGGATCCGAGACCTCGCCGAGGGAGCCGATGGGCGGATCCTGATCTGGACGGACAGTGGCGCCCTGGTGATTCTGGCCGACGCCGACCCGGAGCAGGATGGCCGGCTCGCCTACGGGGCGTGTGGCGACTGCCACAGCCCCGACCTCAGGGGCACCGATCGCGGTCCGCCACTCCGGGGGGTCTTTGGCCGCCGTATCGCCGGCTGGCCCGGCTACCCGTTCTCGCCTGCCCTCAGGCGCTGGAGCGGCGAATGGACAGCCGAGCGCCTGGACGCCTTCCTGGCGGACCCACAGGGGTTCGCCCCGGGCACCACGATGGAACTGGCGCCGATGACCAACGCGGCAGAGCGGCGGGTGCTGATCGAATACCTGCGGAGACAGTAGGGGCCGGGAGGACGGGTTCCCATAAAAGCACAGGGCCGGCAGCTGGCCGGCCCTTTCTGCTTACTGCCACATCGAACAGACTACTTCTTCTTGGCAGCCTTCTTTGCAGCCTTCTTCTTCGGTGCAGCCTTCTTCTTCGCCTTCTTCGCTGCCTTCTTCTTGGTCGCCATAACCATCCTCCTGAAGTGGTTGAGTCCGGCGCTCACCAGTGACCGCTCGGACATCGTTGGCGCCCGCGACGCGGAATGCGTGCAACAGGCGCTGTTACCAATCTCGTAATTTTTTCATTTCGCGCAATACCCCCCGGCGACTTTTCTCCATGCGGCCCATCGGGTTACCCTTGCGCGCGCCGAGCGCAACCTCGTAAACTCGACACTGGATTTCCCCTCATCAGGGCCGACACCATGCCCGAGTTGCTGCTCAACGGCCGCGCGATCACCTTTGACGAAGGCGCCACAATCCTAGATGTGGCGCGGCTTTCCGGCGTTTCCATTCCCACGCTCTGTTGGTATCCTGAGCTCTCGGCACCAGCAAGTTGCCGCCTCTGTCTCGTGGCGGTGAAGGGTTCACCGAAGCTCGTGGCGGCCTGTTCAGCCCCCGCGCAGGCGGGAATGGAAATTTCCACCGAATCGCCCGAAGCGGTCACGAACCGCCGTGACGTCCTCTCCCTCCTCCTCGAGCGCTACCCCTCCGACCACCTCCGGAACGGGGGACGGAGCGACCCGCGCAACGAATTCGAGCGCTATGTCGTGCAGTACGAGGCCCGCTCCGCCGACCGCAATGAGCTCGGCCTGCGCACCGGTGACGAGCGCCCCGGCGACGTGATGATCCGTCACGACATGTCCACCTGCATCCTCTGCACCCGATGCGTGCGCGCCTGCGATGAGATCCAGGAGGTCGGGGTGCTCGATGTCGCCGACCGCGGCGCCGGCACCCGGATCATCGTCGGCGGCGATGGTGATCCCGATCACGCCGGCTGCACCTGGTGCGGCGAGTGCGTGCGGGTCTGCCCCACCGGTGCCATCTTCGAGGCGATCCCCCGTGAGCGGTTCGGGGCGGAGGCACTGCGCCACCCCGACCGGGTGGTCCGGTCGGTCTGTCCGTATTGCGGGGTGGGCTGCCAGGTGGACCTGCAGGTCAAGGACGACCAGGTCATGCGGGTCACCTCCCCCTGGATCGAGGAACGGACCCCGAACCAGGGCTCCACCTGCGTCAAGGGACGGTTCGGGACCGATTTTGCCCAGCACCGCGACCGGCTCACCACCCCGCTGATCCGCCGGGGCTGGCAACAAGCGGCTGACGGCCGGTGGAACTGGACCGGTGAAGAGCCGCGCTACCGGACCGGCCCGTGGGCCACCATCGCCGAGGCGGGGGGACGGATGAAGCCGCGGCCACCCCGCCGACAGGTCGGCAAGCCGCCGCTCACCGGCCTTCCCCTCCTCGACGACGGCGACGTCCGCGACCGGGTGGCGACGCCCGAGGGCTGGTACGACGTCTTCCGCGAGGCCACCTGGGAGGAGGCGATGAGCCTCAGCGCCCAGGAGTTCCTGCGCATCCGAAACGAGCAGGGCCCGCAAGCGCTGGCGGCGTTCTCCAGCGCCAAGTGCAGCAACGAGGAGAACTATCTCTTCATGCGGATGGTGCGGGGGGCGTTCCGGACCAACAGCGTGGACCACTGTACCAGGCTCTGCCACTCCACCTCGGTGGCCGCGATGAACCGCTCACTCGCCACCGCCGCTGCCTCGGGTTCGATGCGCGAGATCGAGGAGGCCTGTGATGTGATCTTCATCGCCGGGGCCAATACGACAGAGAGCCACCCCGTCTTCGGGGCGCTGATCAAGCGGGCGGTGGCGCGGGGGGCCAAGCTCATCGTGGCCGACGTGCGCCGCACCGAGTTGGCGGCCCTGGCCGATGTGCACCTCCAGATGCTGCCGGGGAGTGATGTCGCCCTCTTCAACGGGATGCTGGCCCATATCATCGAGGCGGGCCTGGTGGACCGGGCATTCATTGCCAGCCGGACCACCGACTTCGAGAAGGTGGCGGAGGCGGTCAAGCCATACACCCTTGAGGTGGCGTCCAAGATTACCGGTATCCCTGCCGAGACGATCCGAACCGCGGCAGAGCTCTACGCGAGGGGTCCCAACACCTCGACGCTGTGGGCCATGGGGCTCACCCAGCACCATACCGGCACCGACATCGTGGCCTCGCTGTTGAACCTGATGCTCTCCTGCGGCATGGTGGGCCGCTGGGGCGCGGCGATGATCCCGATCCGCGGGCAGAACAACGTGCAGGGCGCCAGCGACGTCGGGGCGATCCCGTTCGCCTACACCGACTACCGCCCCGTCACCGATCCGGCCAACCGCAAGGAGTACGCGGAGGCGTGGGGGGTGCCGGAAGAGTCGCTGTCGTTGGAGAAGGGGCTGATGGTGACCGAGATTGCCAAGGAGGGGAGCCCGGTCCGCGGCATGTACATCATGGGCGAGAACCCGGTCCTCTCCGACCCGAATATTGCCGCCGCCGAGGAGTGGGTGCGGAAGCTGGAGTTCCTGGCGGTGCAGGACCTCTTCCTGACCGAGACGGCGCGCTGGGCCGACGTGGTGCTCCCCGGCAGCTCCTTCGCCGAGAAGGACGGGACGTTTGCCAACACCGACCGGCATGTCCAGCTCTCGAATGCGGCGGTGCCGCCTCCGGGGAATGCCCGCCGGGACCTCGACATCCTGATTGACCTCTCCAACCGGCTGGGCCTGGCCACGTCGCACACGGATGCTTCGGAAGTGATGGACGAGATCGCCAGGGTCACGCCGAGCTGGCGGGGAATCTCCCACGCCAAGCTCCGCCGGGAGGGCTCCCTGCAGTACCCGGTGCCGACGCCCGACCATCCGGGCACGGCGTTCCTCTTCGCCGACCGCTTCCCCACCCCGGATGGCCGGGCGCTGCTGGTGCCGGTGGAGTACCTGCCGCCCGGGGAGCTGCCGGATGCGGAGTATCCCTTCTTCCTGAACACCGGCCGGCAGATGTACCACTGGCACACCGGCACGATGACGCGCCGCTCCGAGGGGCTGGACAGCCGGGAGCCGCAGCCGATCGTCGAGATGCATCCCGACGATGCCGCCAGCCTGGGCGTGGAGGACGGCGAGATGGTGCGGGTCGGCTCACGCCGTGGAGAGGTGGTGCTGGGGGTGCGGGTCTCGAACCGGCAGGCGAAGGGGCAGTTGTTCATCCCGATGCACTACCGGGAGGCGGCCGCGAACCTGCTGACCAGCCCGAAGCTTGATCCGTACGCGAAGATTGCGGAGTTCAAGGTGGCGGCGGTGCGGGTGGGTACTGTGGTGGGGGCGATGCTCCCGTAGGGGCCGACCGTGGTCGGCCCTGACCGTGGTCGACCCTGGCAGTGGTCACATTCCGGTATCACCGCATTTTTACCACCCGGTCCTGCACGATTTTGGTTAACCATTCCACGACCTTCGGGCATATCCTGATGCATGCCCACCTACCGCCTGCCAATGCGCTTGCCTCACTTCCATTATGGGGGTGGAGCAGGATACTTCGTGACGATCTGCGCCCGCGGCCGCAGCCCCATTTTCGGACAATTGCATAACGGCCAGGTCGAAGTCACCGGGCTTGGACGGCTCATCACCGAGCGATGGGCCGACATCCCCAGGCGGGACCCGGGAATCGTCCTGGATGAATCCATTGTGATGCCAGATCACGTACATGGCGTCCTCATCTTCCATCCGGAGACGCGGATCAAGCTCCCTCGCCTGATGGCATGGTTCAAGGGAACGTGCGTTGTCGAAGCAAGAAAGGCCGGCCTGTGGGGTGGGGAGGCTCTTTGGCAGCGAGGGTATTACGACCACGTGATCCGAGGACCCGAGGATCTGGACCGCGTCCGGGCGTACATCAGGTCAAATCCGATGAAGTGAGGGCCGACCACGGTAGGGGCCGACCACGGTCGGCCCCTACGCGTGGCGACGACGATGGTCACCGATTATCCCTGCCTGCATCGTGAGGGCCGACCACGGTCGGCCCCTACGGAGGGCGACGACGATGGTCACCGATTATCCCTGCCTGCATCGTGAGGGCCGACCACGGTCGGCCCCTACGGAGGGCGACGACGATGGTCACCGATTATCCCTGCCTGCATCGTGAGGGCCGACCACGGTCGGCCCCTACGGAGGGCGACG
>JBHEPH010000105.1:0-7249 GCA_046260395.1 Gemmatimonadales bacterium | reverse complement strand
CTGTAGAGCCGCAGCAGGTACTCGAGGGTGAACAGCCCCGTGAACAGCCACTCCAGGCGGATCAGCAGCCAGCCATGCTCATCCCGCACCGACGCCACACTCTCGAGCATCACGACGGCCACGCTCGCCACGATCAGCACCAGGAGCAGGACATCGAAGATCCGGCCGGTGGGCGTGTCGGCCTCGAAGATCACCTCATGGAGGCGGCCGCGGAGGGGGGTCTTGGGCGGTTGTTCGGGGCGCATGGGGATGGAGTATGGAGGGAGAAGGGAGAAGGGAGAAGTGGGACCTACTTCTCGCTGCTTGCTGCCCGCGTCTCGCTGACCGCCTCGAGGGCCTCATCCACTTCGTCGTCAGTGTTGTAGTAATGCGGCGACAGGCGGACGGCGTGCTCCACCCCTTTGGCATCGAAATCGAAGATCCCGAACTGCCGCAGCGACGCAATGGCGTTGATCCGGTGGCGGCCGAGCTCCGCCACCAGCTCCCGGCTGTCCCGGCCGGCGGCGTGAAAGGTGACGATGGCGCACCGGGTGGCGCCGCGGTCCAGGACCCGGACCCCGGGAATCCCCGCCAGCCCCTGGCGCAGCCGATCGGCCAGAGCCCATGCCCGCGCCTGGGCCGTTTCCAGGCCCACCTCGAGCGCGTACGTCGCCGCCGCCGCCATGCCCAGCTGGAGGGCGTAGGGGCGCTCCCATTCCTCGAAGCGGCGGGCGCCATCGGCCACCTGATACTCGCCGACGGCGCTCCAGTCGGCGCCGCGCATGTCCACGAAAAGCGGGTGGTCGCCCCGCCTGAGGGCGCGCGCCGAGACATACAGGAAGCCGATCCCCCGCGGGCCGCGCAGGAACTTGCGCGCCGTCGTCGAGAGGTAGTCGCAGCGGAGGCGGGTCACGTCCACTGGCATCTGCCCAACCGCCTGACAGGCGTCAACAAGGTAGGGCACCCCGAACTCCTCGCAAACCGCGCCCACCGACTCGGCGTCCTGGACCAGCCCCGAGTTGGTCGGAATCCAGGAGACTGCCACCAGCTTCGCGCCGCCGCGCGCCAGCAGCGCCCGCACCCCCTCGGGATCCACCCCACCCTCCGGCAGGTCGGGCGCATGGATGATCTCCACCCCCCGCCGGCGGGCCAGCGCCAGGTACTGGATCTGGTTGGAGGTGTAGTCGCAGAGCGTGGTGACCAGCCGGTCGCCAGGCTGCCAGTCAATGGTGCTCAGGGCCAGCGCAAAGGCGCTCGTGGCGCTGCTGGTGACGGCGATCTCGTCGGGCTGGGCGCCCACCAGCGCCGCAATATCCGCATACCCGGCGGCAATCTGGTCGGCCCGGGCATCCGCGGCCTCGTAGCCGCCCATCTCCAATTCGAGCTGGAGGTGCTCGGTGATTGCCCGGTGCACCACATCGGGCACCAGGGCCGCGCCCGCGTTGTTCAGGTGGATCCGGTGGGCGCAGCCGGGGGTGGCGGCACGCCAGGCGGGGAGGAGCGGGTGATCGGGCATGGGGGGGAAAGGTAGAAGCGAGAAGCGAGAAGCGAGAAGGGATGCCGGCCTGCGGCGCCCGCCACGGGCGGGGCAGGCTCCGCCCCTACGTCTCGATTTCCCCTTCGCGCTTCAAGCTCTCCAGCTTCGCCTCCACCTCGACCGGCAGCGCCAGCCGGTCGGCGATCCCCGCCAGTTCCTCGGCCTCGCGCCAGGCATCGAGCAGCAGGTGCAGTTCGCCGTCCAGCGCGCGGCGCTCGGATTCCTCGTGGAGGGCCATTTCGAGGGCGAGGCGGTCGTACTCCAACAGGTAGGAGAGCTGGCGGCGCCCATCGCGCTTCCACTTCGGGATCAACCGCGCGGCCCCGGCCAGGTACCCTTCGACCCCACCGCTGGTCCCAAGAATAGACACGGCGTTCTCGAGGTCACTGGCGCCGGCGCCCTGAGCGTTCACGATCGCAAGCACCCCAGGCAGCGCATTCCGTGCGGCCTGCCCGGTCAGCAGGAGTTCCTCGCGCTTGTTCAAGCGCACGCTCAGGCGGGGGATACCCTCATCTGGTGAAAGCAGCTCGGACTGGAGCACCTGGATCTCGTTGACGCGGTGGACCGCCCCGTCGGGCGCTCGCACCTTCATCGTGTTGACCCACCGCTTGCGCACAGCCTCCCACGCTAGGTGAGCATTTCCCAAGAGTCCGCCGGTTCCTGCCCCAGCGACCATCCCTCCCACCATTAGCACCCCGATGGTCGCCGTCCCGGCGAGCGCATAGGCCGTGTAGCGACGTCGGCGCGCCTGGAGCACCTCCCCATACCGCCACGCCGCAAACTCCGGCCGCAGTGGCTCGCCAATCCGCACCAAGTCGAGCCCCTCGCCGAGCCGAGCCAGGGCGATCTGGTCGGTGGAGGCACGCCGGGTGGCGGTGCGGAAGGCCTTCTCGCACTCCTCGAGCGCTTCCCACCGGCTCTCGAACGGCACCAGGTTCCAGCGGCCGCACTTGCCGCAGACCACCCAGAGGCGGCCGCGGTGGCCGTCGAACGCCACTCGCCGGCCGATCGGCAGGTGCTCGATCGCCTCGTTGGCGCCGAAAGGGCGCTGGCAGTGGAGGCAGGTGTGGTACATGACGGGGAAGGTAGAAGGGAGAAGCGAGAAGCGAGAAGGGCGGGGGCATCCTGCTCCCTGCTCCCTTCTCCCTGTTCCTTGTTCCCCGTTCACTTCTCCCTTCTCGCTTCTCCCTTCTCACTCCGTTTCGGCGTGGCCGCGCTCCCGGCCAGCATCCCGCCGTCCAGGTTGAACTCCGTTCCGGTGGCATATCCCGATTCATCCGATGCCAGGTAGATCACCAACTGCGCCACTTCCTCCACCGTCCCGAAGCGCCGCAGCGGGGTGTCCTTGACCATCTCCGCTTCGCGTTCGGCGCGGTCCGGTCCCGTCCCCAGCATCGCCTCCCACATCGGGGTCAGGATCGCCGCCGGGTGCACCGAGTTGCAGCGGATCGCCAGCCCCTGCTCGGCGCAGTAAAGGGCCACCGTCTTGGTGTGGTTGCGCACTGCGGCCTTGCTGGCGGCGTAGGCCGACGCGCCGGGGATCCCTACCAGTCCTGAGCGAGAAGAAATGTTGACGATGCTGCCGCTCCCTGACGTCCGCATGGCGCGGATGCCGTGCTTGCAGCCCAGCATCACCCCCTCGGCGTTGGTGGCCATTACAGCCCGCCACGCCTCGAGCGAGACGTTCTCAGGGTCATGCGGGGCGAACTCCCCCTCGAACCCGGTGATACCGGCGTTGTTCACCAGCACGTCGAGCCGCCCATGCTGCGCCAGGATTTCCGCCAGCACCGCTTCCCACCGCGACTCATCGCGTACATCCAGCGACGAGTACTCCGCCAGTGGGCCAAGCCGTGCGGCGGCCGCCGCGCCAGCGTCGTCGCGGATGTCGCTGAGAATCGTGCGCGCACCCTCCCGCACGAAGGCCTCGGCGATGCCGAGGCCAATGCCTCGCGCCGCACCGGTCACCAGCGCCACCTTGCCCTGCAATCGCCCCGTCATGTTGGTCCTTTCAACCCAACGTCCGCCACCCGTGCATGCCCGTTCCCTGTTCCCCGTTCCCTGCTCCCTGTTCCCTGCTTACTGCTTACTGCTTACTGCTTACTGCGCAGCACCCCCCGCACCGCCTCCAGGCTCCCGCTGTTCGGCGCCGGCCGCAGGCCGAGGATGTGGGCCATCAGCTCGTAGAGATGGATTGCGTGAACCGGCGGCACAACACGACCCTCGGCGAACGCCGGGCCCTGGGCCACGAACAGCGCGCCCATGGATACCAACTCCGGATCCCAGCCGTGGGTGGCACCATCAAGCTGGTCCGGGCGCGCGCTGCGCAGGCGCGCACGGGTGGTGATGCTCCAGCCTTCGTCGGCCAGACCGATGATCGGGGTGATCCGTGGGTGGTTGTTGTAGCGCAGCCGCGCGGGCACCTCGCCCTTCCGATAGATCTGCAGGTTGGGGTGAGCACCCTTGAGGCGCCGATACGCCTCGTCCACGTAGTCGGCGTCCGGGGTGAGTGCCAGCACCGGCGACCAGTCCACCACCCGCACCCGATCCATGTTGATGTAGTTGTCCAGGGCGATCTGCCGGTCGCGGCTGGTGGCGGCCATGCCGTGATCACTGACGATGATCAGGTTGACACGATGGGCAATGCCACGCTGGGTGATCCCGTCCACCAGCATCCCGATCAGGCTGTCTACGTGGGCAATCGCGGCGTTGGTCTCGGGGGCGTCCGGGCCGTAGGTGTGCCCGGCATTGTCCACGTCCGAGAAATAGAGGGTGACCACGGTCGGGGCTTCGGCCGGATCGCGAGCCAGCCAGCCGAGCACGGTGCGCACCCGGCGATCGTTGGGTGTGCCGTTGTTGTAGACGCGGTACCAGGTGGGGCGAACCCCCTGGATCTCCACATCCGACCCCGGCCAGAAGTACGACGCGGCGCGCTGCCCCTGCCGCTCGGCGGTCACCCAGATCGGCTCGCCACCCCACCACCGCGGATCCTCCTGGACGGCCCGGTCGGAGAGGGTGAACCGCTTGCCGATCTTGTCATCCCAGATGTTGTTGGCCAGGATACCGTGCTCTTCCGGGTGGAGCCCGGTGACGATCGAGTAGTGCGTGGCGAAGGTCTTGGTGGGAAAGACCGGGATCAGCCGCTCTGCGCGGACGCCGCGTGAGGCCAACTCGCGCAGCCGCGCGGCCTCGGGGCGGTCCAGGTAGTCCCAACGGAAGCCGTCAATGGAGATGAGCACGACCTGCGGCGGATCGGGCTGCGCGCCGGACGTCTGCGCACAGGACGAGAGCAGGGCGACGCAGAGCGCCAGACGGGCGAGGAACATCCACACCTCCCGTTGGGGTCAGTCGCGGAGGTAGAACTCCACGGTGGACACAATGCGCACCAGCTTGTTCGGCTGGTTGGCCTCGGTGATGCCGGGTGCCTGGTCGCGCGCCAGGATCTGGAAGACACCCTGCTGGGCCTGGCGGATGCCGCCGAGCCGGCTGTCCGAGTCGGCGGCGAACTGCTCCGCCGCCGCGCGCGCCTGGGCGGTGGCCTCGGCGATCATCTCTGGCTTGAGGTCATTGAGCCGGGTGAACAGGTAGGTCGGGCCGGAACCACCGTACTCCTCCCCTGAGGAGACCACAACACCGACGGCGACCAGGTCACCGGTGCGCTGGCTCGCGGCGATGACCTGATCGAGCTGAATGGTGCGCACCATCAGTGTCTGGCGCACGACGTAACGGTTGGTCACCCGCTCCGGCTGGCTCCACGGGTTGGCCAGCGCGTCAGTGACCTGCAGCTCCTGCAGTTCGGTCTGGGTGGAGTCGATGCCGAACTGTGCCAGGAACTGGCGGACCGCCTGCAGGTTGCTCCGCACCTGACCCTGCGCCCGGGTCAGGTCATTGTCGGCCGCCACCACACGCAGCGGCCAGAGCGCCAGGTCGGCGCGCACTTCGCGCTCCGCCAAGCCGCGGACGGTGACGAAGCGGTCCACGGTGCGGGCGCGCACCAGCCCCTGGCCGGCGAGGAAGCCCGCCAGGGCAATCCCCGCGGCGAGCACCACTGTCCGCAGCAGGGCGGGTTTATGGTCATCCATAGGCCGAATCTATCGCCCCGCGCGGCTCTCCGCACCTGCGGGGGAGCGCGAGGGGTTAGAATCCGCTTCGGTGCGAACACAGCTCAGACATGAGGGTTCGATCATGATTCGTCTCTACGCGTCCCTGTCACTCGCCCTGCTTGTCGTGGCGCCTGCCGCCGCGCAGGAGTCCATCCCCACCCAGGTTCGTGTCCACGTCGTCTCCCGCGATGCCAAGCTAATCGGCAGCACGGTGGGCGGTGTCTGGGTGACGATTCGCGATGCGGGCACCGGCCGCACGCTGGCAGAGGGGCTGCACACCGGTGGTACCGGTGACACCAGGCGCATCATGCAGGTGCCCCGCCTGCGCGACAGCACCCTGTTCACCACCGAGGGGGCGGCGCACTTCACCGCCACCATTCCCCTCGCCCGGGCGACCCCCGTCATCATCTCGGCGAATGGCCCGCTCGATTATCCAGACCAGGCAGTCACCGTCACCAAGCACCTGCTGCTGGTACCGGGTGAGGACATCCTCGGTGACGGTGTCGTTCTCGAGATGCATGGACTGATCGTGGAAGTGCTGGAGCCCGCGGCGCCGGGTACCGGGTTGGCGGTCGCGGTGCGCGCCCGCGTGCGGATGATGTGCAGTTGCCCCACCGGACCGGACCAGCTCTGGTCGGCGGGGGCGGTGCGGGCGCGGCTGTTGAGGGACGGTGTGGTCGTCGTGGAGGCGGTGATGCCTGCGGTCGGCGCGGGAAGTCTCTATGCTGGCCAGATCATGGCGCCATCGGCCGGTCAGTATGTGCTCGAGGTGCTGGCCAGCGACCCGGCGCGCGCCAATGCTGGGGTGGCGCGGCGGGAGGTCGTGGTCCAACAATAGGCGTAGAGACGCCCTACCAGGGCGTCTCTACGCCCCCCCGCCTACCCGCAAATGATGGCCCCGTCCGGCCATCGGGTCAGCGAAGTTCGCCCCAGCGTGATGACGCAGGCGTGCCCTGCCACGCGATCCACGACGCCGCCGACCCAGCCGAGGGGAGTGGCCTCGTGCATCCAGAAGCTGACCTCCTCGGGAACCTTGATCATGGTGGGGCTGGGGGTCATCGCGTAGGTCGAACCATCGGCATACATCGCCTCCTGGACCACCACGAGGTTGCGGGCGTGCATCATGAGGTTGCGATCGACCGCGACCGGGGTGGCCATAGAATCGGCCGGCAGGCAGCTGCCGGCATCGCGAGAGTCCTGGATCGGCAGCACCACGATCCGTTCCGTGTCATCCCCGGCGGCCACCCGGGCCACCACCAGCTCCGCCGTGGCCTGCATCAGGTGAAACGACGCCGGCACCGCGACCAAGCCGAGCAGGGATCCGTCCCGCCGCCAGACGCTCCAGCGCGGTGCGGTCTCGGGGCCTTCCTGCAGCCAGAGTCGTCCGACATCGTCCACGGTCAGGAAGCGCACACCCTCCTCCACCGGATGCAGCGGCATCACCTGGAGCGCCGACCTGACGCACGGCTCGGCGTCTCCGGCGGCGCCAAAGACAACGGTGCGCCTGGCCATCCAGGGACGCCAGGGCAGGGCGAGACTGTCGGTCGGTGTGTTCGTGTGGGTGCGAATCACTTCCCCTGAGGCGCCGAAGAGGGTGAGCCGGCGTTGGCCGAGATCGAGCACCGCCACCGTG
>JBHEPH010000104.1:7278-7549 GCA_046260395.1 Gemmatimonadales bacterium | reverse complement strand
CCCGCCTACCCGCCCCCGCCTGTTACATTTACCCCCATCCAGCGACTCCGTTACCGACCCGTTACGGGATCGTGATCGGTCCGTCGCCCTTTTCCCCTGATCTTGTGAGGTTGATGGATGGCGGGACGCGCCGGCGTGGCGATCGTGCTGGGGCTCTGCTGCGTCACCGGATCGCCCGTGCTGGCCCAGCGGTCGGTTCAGGTCAGCGGGCTGGTCTATGCAGGGTGGCATCTCGATTTCGGTCCTGGCGCCGGCGGGGACAATCGGTTCG
>JBHEPH010000104.1:0-7019 GCA_046260395.1 Gemmatimonadales bacterium | reverse complement strand
CGGATGCACGCCTCGATGCCCGCCGATCAGGCCCGATTCCTGAGCACGGCCGACCTCGGTGTGGCCGTTGATGGGCAGTGGGGACGTGACGAGCGCGTGCAGATCAGTGCCGGCCTCTACAACGGTGAGGGATGGGCCAGCGGGACCGGTGACGGGGGCAAGGACTTGATGGTACGGGCAACGGTCCGCCTGCTCGACAGCGACGACCCGTCGGCCACCGGTGGCCTCCGCCTGACCGGGTACGGTCACTTGGGACGCCCGACTGGCGGGGGGGATCGGCACCGCGCGCTCGCGATGCTCACCTGGCAGTCCCGGCGCCTCTCGGTCGGCGGGCAACTGCTCCTGGCCCGCGATCGGACCGATGCGGTGGAGGGAGAGCCCGGCACGGCCCGGGACGCGCGACTGGCCACCGGCTTTGTCGTCTACCGAGTCCCAGGCTCCACCGTGGCCCTCCTCGGGCGCCTGACGAGGCTGGACCGGGACCGGGGAATGGCGGACGATGAGATGACCCGCGTGCTCGGCGGTATCAGCGCACGCCTTGCCCCGGAACTTCGGGTCATGGCGTCGGTGGAGCACACCAGCTACACCGGTGGGGCGCCAACGCCTGACGCGGAGGCCATGCGGCGGCAGGCCAAGCTCCAGATGGCCCTGGCCTTCTAGCAACCCTGTTGACGAGGTGCGGTGCTGATGTGGTTCAACCGGTTGGCCGTTCCGCTCACTCTTGCCCTCCTGGCGGGCTGCGCTCCCGCGGATGACGCCCCGCCTGCCGCGGACGCGGCAGCTGATGGACCCGGCCCACGGCAGCGCCTGACCGGCGCGGGCGCCACTTTCCCCTACCCGTTGTATTCCAAGTGGTTTGATACCTACAGCCGGGCGACCGGCATCCAAATCAATTACCAGTCTATCGGCTCTGGCGCAGGAATCAGGCAGTTCACGCAGGGCACCGTGGACTTTGGTGCGTCCGACGGCCCGATGCGCGACAGTCAGGTGGAGGCTGTCAACGGCAACGTCCTGCACATCCCCACGGTGCTCGGCGCGGTGGTGCTGACCTACAACCTCCCCACCCTCGGCGAGCACCGCGTCACCCTGGATGGGCCACTCATCGCCGACATCTACATGGGGAAGGTCACCCGATGGAACGACGCGCGAATCGCCGCGCTGAACCCAGGGGTGCCCCTGCCCGCCCTCGACATTGTTGTCATCCATCGTTCCGACGGGTCCGGAACCACCTACGTCTTCACGGACTACCTGTCCAAGGTCTCCGAGGAATGGCAGGAACGGGTTGGGGTGGCCACCTCCGTGCGCTGGTTGACGGGGCTCGGCGGCAAGGGGAATGAAGGGGTAACTGCCCAGGTGAAGCTGCTCGAGGGTGCCCTTGGCTACGTGGAACTGGTGTACGCTGTCTCCAACCGCCTGAGTTTTGCCCCGATCCGTAATGCCGCCGGCATGGCTGTCCTCCCCACCCTGGAGTCCGTCTCCCAGGCCGCCGCCAGCGCGGACCTTCCCCCGGATACCGACTTCCGGGTGTCGATCACGAATGCCCCGGGAGCGGACGCCTACCCGATCTCCTCATTCACCTGGCTGCTGATTTACACCGACAATCCGGACCCCGCCAAGGCGCGCACGGTGCGCGACTTCCTCCGCTGGATGATCAGCGATGAGGCGCAGGCTGAAGCGCGGGCGCTGCAATACGCCCCACTGCCGGATCGGGTGATCGCCCTGATCGACACCCGGTTGGCGGTGCTCCGCGCGGCCGGGGAAGCCATCCCCGAGTAGCCGGGACCGCCCGCCGTTACAATTCCGTGACACATCCGTGACCAGATATCCGTTCGGGCGCGGTAGGTTTGCCCGGCGATGACAGCACCCGTGGACGCGGCGCAAACAGGCGCCGAGCCGGCCCTCGAGGGCCGCATCGTTGGGGACTTGCTGTTCCGGGTGCTGCTGACCGGAGCGGCCCTTGCCATCCCGATCCTGCTCGGCTTCCTGGTGTTCGAGCTCTGGTCCGGTTCCCGGCTGGCCATCGAGCGCTACGGGGTCAGCTTCATCACGACCAGCGAGTGGAACCCGGTCCGTGAGGAGTTCGGGGCGTTTCCGCTGATTGTCGGCACGCTCCTCTCCAGTTTCCTGGCGCTGCTGATCGCCGTGCCGCTGTCGCTCGGCGTGGCCATCTACCTGACCGAGTTCGCTCCGCTGAAGATCCGCCGCCCCATCAGCTTCCTGATCGAGCTGCTGGCCGCGATCCCCAGCGTGGTCTACGGGCTGTGGGGCATCTTCGTCCTGATTCCCTTCCTGCGCGCCACGATCTTCCCGGCCCTGCGGGATACCCTTGGCTTCCTGCCGTTCTTCCAGGGTGTGATCTACGGCCCCTCCATGCTGGCGGCATCCATCATCCTGGCGATCATGGTGATGCCCTACATCATGTCGGTCTCGCGGGAGGTGCTGCAAACCGTGCCGACGAGCCAGCGCGAGGCCGCCCTGGCGCTGGGCGCCACCCGGTGGGAGGCGGCCTGGACGGCGGTGGTGCCCTATGCCCGCAGCGGCATCATCGGGGCGGTGATCCTGGGCCTTGGCCGCGCCCTCGGTGAGACGATGGCGGTGACGATGCTGATCGGCAACCGGCACGCGCTCTCGGCCTCGCTCTTTGCGCCCAACTACACCATGGCTGCGGCAATCGCGAACCAGTTCGCCGAGGCCACGAGCGATATCCACGCCTCGGCGCTGATCTACATCGCCTTTGTCCTTTTCATGGTGACTGTGCTGGTAAACGCCGCCGCACGCCTGCTGATCTGGCGGGTCTCCCGCGGTGGCGCGCCCGGCGGGGGAGCCGGCCAGTGAACCGCCGTGATGCGCGCCGCCTCAAGAGCAACGTGATGGTCGGCCTGCTGGTCGTCGCCGTCGTGGTGGCCGTACTGCCGCTGCTGCTGATCCTGGGCACGCTGGTCGCGAAGGGGGCGTCGAGCCTCAACCTCGACTTCTTCCTCCGGCCCCCGCGACCGGCGGGTGAGTCCGGGGGCGGGGTGGCGCATGCCGTCGTCGGCACCTTGATGATGGTCGGGATGGGCGGCCTGATCGGGCTGCCGATCGGGATCGGCGCGGGGATGTTCGCCGCCGAATACCCAGGCAGCCGGCTGACGCTGACCACCCGGTTCATCGCGGACGTCCTGAACGGGACGCCATCCATCGTGGTGGGTGTCTTCGCCTGGACCTGGATCGTGGCCAACCAGGGGCAGTTCAGCGGCATGGCGGGAAGCGTGGCGCTGGCGATCATCATCGTCCCGATGGTGATGCGGACCACCGAGGAGATGATCAAGCTGGTGCCGCACTCACTGCGTGAGGCTGCCCTGGCGCTCGGGTATCCACGCTGGCGCACCAGCCTGAGCGTGGTGGTGCGCACCAGCCTGCCGGGCATCGTCACGGGCAGCCTCCTTGCGGTGGCCCGCGTGGCCGGTGAAACCGCTCCCCTGCTCTTCACCGCCCTCGGCAGCCAGTACATGAGCACCGACCTGCGACGGCCGATGGCGGCCCTGCCCCTGACGGTATACAGCTATGCGACCGGCCCCTACGAGGAGTGGCATCGCCTGGCCTGGGCCACGGCGCTCGTCCTGATCCTGGTCGTGCTATTGCTCAGCCTGGCCGCCAGGTACGCCACCCGCGAGCGGTTCGAGTAGCCGATGACCACCGCCCCGCTGCTCGCCACCGACAAGCTCACCGCGATGTACGGCAAGTTCACCGCGATCAAGAACGTGTCGCTAGAATTCACACCGCACCAGGTGCACGCGTTGATCGGACCCTCGGGGTGCGGCAAGTCCACGTTCCTGCGCACCCTGAACCGGATGCACGAGATCACCCCGGGCGGGTGGATCACCGGACGGGTGCTGCTGGGGGGCGAGGATATCTATGCCCCTCGCGTCAATGCCATGCGGCTCCGGCGCCGGGTGGGCATGGTGTTCCAGAAGCCGACACCGTTCCCCACGATGTCCATCTACGACAACGTGGCGGCGGGCCTCCGCGTCAACGGGCGACCGGGCAAGGCCGAGCTCGACGAGACCGTGGAACGGGCGCTCCACCAGGCCGGGCTCTGGGAGGAAGTGAAGGACCGGCTGCGGACCAGCGCGATTGCCCTGTCCGGCGGGCAGCAACAGCGGCTCTGCATTGCCCGCACGATCGCCCCGCGCCCCGAGGTGATCCTGCTGGACGAGCCCACCGCCTCCCTCGACCCGCTCGGCACCCAGCGGATCGAGGAGCTCCTCTTCGACCTGAAGCGCGAGTTCACGATCGTCATCGTGACCCACAACATGCAGCAGGCGGCCCGGGTCTCCGACACCACGGCGTTCTTCTACCTCGGGGCGATGGTGGAGCACGGTGCCACCCGGCAGATCTTCACCACCCCGGTGAACGAGCAGACCGAGGCCTATATCACGGGACGGTTCGGATGAACGGAACGGTCACGCCCCCATCGCCCGCCGCCACCGGACGGCCGCATGCCCTGACACCGAAGCTGCCGGAGGATCCCGCCCCGGACCCCGGCACCAACGGAGCCGCGGTGCAGGTGCGCGACTTCACCTTCGCCTACGGCAAGCACGAGGTGCTCCAGGCGCTGAACTTCGACATCCCCCGGAAATCGGTGACCGCCATCATTGGACCCTCCGGGTGCGGCAAGTCCACCTTCCTGCGCTCGATCAACCGGCTGAATGACCTGATTGCCATCGCCCGCTACGGAGGCGACATCCAGGTCGAGGGCCAGTCGGTCTTTGCCCCCGGGGTGGACCTGGTGGCGCTGCGTCTCCGGGTGGGCATGGTCTTCCAGCGGCCGAACCCGTTCCCGAAGAGCATTTTCGACAACGTGGCCTACGGCCCCAGGTTGAACGCCCTGGTGCCGAAGCGCGACCTCCCGGAGCTGGTGGAGCGGTGCCTGCGCCAGGCGGCGCTCTGGGACGAGGTCAAGGACCGCCTCGACGCCCCGGCCACCAGCCTCTCGGGGGGGCAGCAGCAGCGGTTGTGCATTGCCCGGGCGCTCGGCAACGCTCCCGAGGTCCTCCTGATGGATGAACCCTGCTCGGCGCTCGACCCGATCGCCACGCAGCGGGTCGAGGAACTGATCTTTGAGCTCAAGAAGGACTATACCATCGTGATCGTGACCCACAACATGCAGCAGGCGGCCCGGGTGTCCGACCAGACCGGCTTCTTCGACCAGGGCCTACTGGTGGAATTCGGCGGAACCCGGCAGATTTTCACGAAGCCGGCCCAGGAGCGCACTGAGGCCTATATCACGGGGAGATTCGGATGAGCACCGACACCCATCGGCACTTCCACGACGAACTCAGCCAGGTCAAGATCCGGCTCCTGACCATGTCGGGGGAGGCCGAGGCCGCATTGGGGCTCGCCGTGGAGGCCCTGCTGGAGCGGGACCAGGCCAAGGCCCGCCGGGTGATCCACGGGGACCGGGTCATTGATGCCATGGAGATCGAGGTCGAGGAGCAGTGCATCAACCTGCTGGCCCTCCAGCAGCCGATGGCGAGGGACCTCCGGATGCTCACTTCCGCGCTCAAGATCGCCAACGACCTCGAGCGCGTGGGGGACCACGCCGTCAACATCGCCCAGTCCGCCGACCGCCTCAGCCAGAGCCGCCCGATCGCACCGGAGCCCGAGCTGGTGGAGATGGCCCGTCTGGCTCGCGAGATGCTCTCGGATGCCCTGGAGGCCTTCATCCGCGGCGACGCGGATGCCGGCCGGGAGATCTGCCGCCGTGATGACAAGGTTGATGCGCTGCACCGCTCCGTCTTCCGCATCCTCCTGACCCACATGATGGAGGATCCCCACATGATCGGGGCGGGCATGGAGCTCTTCCTGGTCAGCCGCAACCTTGAGCGGGTCGCTGACCTGGCCACCAACGTGGCCGAGGACGTGGTCTTCCTCGTGGAAGGCAAGTCGATCAAGCATCACGCCGAGGATGGTGGCGAGGATCGCGCCACGGCCGAACGCGGCGGGCCCGCCTCAACATGAGCACATCCCGCTCCCACGACAGTGCCACGGCAGCCAGCAAGCCGGCGCCAGGGGAGCGGATTGCGGCCATTGACGTCGGGTCGAACTCGATCCGGCTGGTCGTGGCGGAGTACGATCCCCAGGCCGGCCTGACCATCATTGACGAGGTAAAGGACCAGCCCCGCCTGGCGACGGGCCTCGCGGCCACCGGCCGGCTCGATGAGTTTGCCATGGCTCGTGCCATCCAGACGTTGCAGCGGATGCGTGAGGTCACCAAGCGCCGCGGCGTGCGGCGCCTGGTGGCGGTGGCCACTTCCGCCGTGCGCGAGGCCAGCAATGGCGCCGCCTTCGTGTCGCGGGTCAAGAAGGACACCGGGATCCCCCTCCGTATCATCGATGGCAAGACCGAGGGAGCCCTCTCCTGGCGTTCGGTGGCGCATCACTTCCCGCTGGCCGGCACCCGGACCATCGTGGCCGACATCGGCGGTGGCAGCCTGGAGCTGATCGGCGCCGTCAACGGCCTGGTCGAGGCCACCGCCTCGCTGCCGCTCGGCGCCGTGCGCCTGACCGAACTCTTCCCGCCCGATGACGCCCGGGGCCAGAAGTCCCTGAAGTCCCTCCGAAAGACGATCCGCAAGAAACTGCGCAAGGCCATGGACTGGCGTGGCTGGAACGGGGGCACGCTGATCGGCTCCGGGGGCACTTTCACGAACCTGGCCCGGATGGCCCTGCTCCGTCGCGGGCACACCGCCATCGACGCCGTGCACGGAGAGGAGATCACCACCGCCGAGGTCGAGCTGCTGCTGAAGTGGCTCTCGACGCGCACGGCGGAGGAGCGCCGGGCCATGCCCGGCCTCAATCCGCAGCGGGCGGACATCATCCTGGCGGGGCTGGCCGTCACGGCCGAGCTTCTCTCCCTGACCGGCGCGGCCGGCGTGCGCGTCAGCGCCTTCGGGCTGCGTGAGGGGCTGCTGCTGGAGATGGTGGGTGAGGTGAGCCCGGAGGCCAGCGACCCGCTCCGCCCCCTGCGGGAGTTC
>JBHEPH010000103.1:601-7718 GCA_046260395.1 Gemmatimonadales bacterium | reverse complement strand
GCCGTGCGCACGCTGGTGGAGGCGGCCCCTGCGCAAGGCGTCCGGGTGCTGACACTCTACGCCTTCTCGTCGGACAACTGGCGCCGGCCCGCCGGTGAAGTTAGGCGTCTCATGGCGCTCTTTGCCTCGGCGCTCCGACGGGAAACGACCTCCTGCGTGGCCAACGGGGTGCGGCTCAAGGTCATTGGCCGCCGTGACCGGCTGCCCCCGATGCTGGTGCGGGCCATTGTCGAGGGTGAGCGCGCCACTGCTGGGGGGCAGGTGCTCGATCTGCGTGTGGCGGTGGACTACTCGGCGCGCGACGTGATCGCCCGTGCCGCGAAGAGTGGTGGCAGCGACTTCGCGGTGGCCCTCGCGGCCGCCCAGCACGATCCTGATCCCGTGCCTGCGGTGGACCTGCTGATCCGGACCGGCGGCGAACAGCGACTCAGCGATTTCCTGCTCTGGGAATGTGCCTACGCGGAGCTGCACTTCACGCCGGTGCTCTGGCCGGACTTCAGCGCCGCCGACCTGGAGGACGCCCTGACGGAATTCCGGCGACGTGACCGGCGGTTTGGCGGGGTGCCGAAGTCGGCGTGAGGGGGGAGAGCGGGGAAACGGGATCCCTTGTAGGGGCGGACCGTGGTCCGCCCTCACGATGGCCGCCTCTCTGAAGGGCGGACCACGGTCCGCCCCTACGGTCTAGTTTTCCAGTTCAGTACACCCTCCCCCCCAACGGCACCTCGCGCTCCACGTCCAGCAGGACGACGCGGCCTTCGGCGTCCGGCAAGCCGAGTGTGAGCACCTCCGATTCGAAGCCGGCGATGTTGCGGGTGCCGAGATTCACCGCGGCGATGACCAGCCGGCCGGTGAGCTGCTCCGCCGTATAGAGATCCACGAGTTGGGCGTTGCTGCGTTTCTCGCCCAGCGGGCCGAAATCAATCCAGAGTTTGTATGACGGCTTGCGGGCCTTTGCATTCCGCTCGGCGCGGGTGACCCGCCCGACGCGCAGGTCGAGCAGCTCGAACGCCTCCAGGGGGGTCATGCGTTCTCCAGGGTGCCGCGGAGCACGGTCACCGCCTGCCCGGCCAGGCGCACGCGGTCGCCGCGCAGCTCCACACGGACCATGCCGCCGCGCGCCGAGGCCTGGTAGCCGACCAGGTCATCGCGGCCCACCTGGGGCGCCCACCAGGGCCCGAGGGTGCAGTGTGCGCTGCCAGTGACGGGATCCTCGGGCACCCCGCAGGCCGGGCCGAAGAACCGGGAGACGAAATCCACGCCAGGCTGTTCGGAGCGGGCGGTGACGATGATGCCGCGGACCGGGAGGCGCTCCAGCGCCGCGAGGTCGGGCTTCAGGGTGCGCACCGCGTGCTCATTCGGCAGCTCGACGATCAGGTCGTAGAGGCTGCGGCCCACGTTCACCGGGGTGACGCCGAGCGCTTCCTCGAGCCCGTGTGGTGGGTAGGCCGGATCGGCGGGCGTGGCCGGGAAGTCGAGGGTGATCCACCCGTCGCGCTCCCGAGCGGTCAGCAGCCCGCTCCGGGTGTGGAAGCGCGCCTCGGCCAGCGGCTTCAGGTGGCCGTCCTGCCAGAGGAAATGGGCGCTGGCCAGGGTGGCGTGGCCGCAGAGGTCTACCTCCACCGTGGGCGTGAACCAGCGCAGGCTGAAGCCGTCATCGCCGCGGAGCAGGAACGCGGTTTCCGCCAGGTTCATCTCCGCCGCGACGGCCTGCATCCAGGCGTCCGGCTTCTCCTCCTGCAGCAGGCAGACCGCGGCGGGGTTGCCATGAAAGGGGCGATCGGTGAAGGCATCGATCTGCCAGAGGGAAAGCGACATCGTCAAGACTCCTCCGCGTAGTGACAGGCCACGAGGGTGGGTCCGACCGCTCGAAGGGCCGGCTGCTCCGCGGTGCATCGGCCGTCCTTGCGGGGATGGAAGCACCGCGGGGCAAAGGCGCACCCCGGCGGTGGCGCCATGGGACTCGGCGGGTCCCCGGCAAGGATGATACGACCGGGCTGCCGGTCGCTGTCAAGCCGCGGCACGGCGGAGCGGAGCGCCCGGGTGTATGGGTGCCGCGGCCGGTCCGTCACCTCGGCGGCGGGACCGACTTCCACCAGGCGGCCCAGGTACATGACGGCGATCCGGTGCGCGAGCTGGCGGACCACCGCCAGGTCGTGGGCGATGAAGAGGTAGGCCAGGCCGCGGGTCTGTTGCAGGTCTGCCAGGAGGTTCAGCACCTGGGCCTGGACTGACACATCGAGCGCGGAAACCGGTTCGTCGCAGACCATGAGTCGCGGCTCCACGGCGAGCGCCCGCGCAATCCCGACGCGCTGCCGCTGGCCCCCGGAGAACTCATGCGGGTAGCGGTCCTTGGCGGCAGGGTCGAGCCCCACCTCGTGCATCAGGGCCTCCACCCGTCCGTGAACCTCGCCGGCAGGATGCAGGCGATGGATGCGGATCCCCTCGGCGATGGATTCGGCCACGGTCATGCGCGGGTCGAGCGAGCTGTACGGATCCTGGAAGACGATCTGCACCTGGCGCGTCAGCGCGGCACGGGCGGCGCGGCTCGTGGTGTGCACCGGTTCGCCATCAAAGGTGACCGTACCGCCGCTCGGTCGGTCCAGGCCCACGACCATCCGGCCCAGGGTGCTCTTGCCGCAGCCGGATTCCCCCACCAGGCCGAGTGTTTCGCCGGGGAAGACATCCAGCGAGACGCCATTGACGGCGTGCACCTCTTGGCCGGGCCGTGCGCCGGGAAAGGTTCGCGTCACGTCACGCGCGCTGAGCAGGGGTGCCGTCATGGGGCGGACCCGCCCGGTGCGTGGAGCCAGCAGCACGCCTGGTGTCCGGGCGCCAGCGATACCCAGGGGGGCAACTCCGCACCGCATCGTTGCAGCCGCTCCGGGCAGCGCGGGTGAAACCGGCAACCAGCTGGCCAGGCAGATGGGGAGGGCACCTGTCCGCCGATCGTTTCCAGCCGCCGCACCGCCTGGTCGATGCGCGGCATCGAGCGGAAGAGCCCGCGGGTGTAGGGGTGCTCCGGGGTGCGGCAGACGCGGTCGGCGGGCCCTTCTTCCACGAGCTGGCCCGCATACATCACCGCCACCCGATCGGCGCGGCCGGCCACGATGCCGAGATCGTGGGTCACGAGCAGGACCGCCATGCCGCGCCGGGTGCGCAACTCTTCGAGGAGTTCCAGGATCTGCGCCTGGACTGTCACGTCGAGGGCCGTGGTCGGTTCGTCCGCCACGAGCAGATCGGGCTCTCCCGCCAGCGCCAGCGCAATGAGCACCCGCTGCCGGAGCCCACCACTCAACTGGTGGGCGTAGCACTCCAGGTGTTCGGCTGGCTGCGGAATCCCCACCTCGTCCAACAGCGCGAGGGCCCGCGCGCGTGCGTCCGCGCTGGAGACGGCATGGTGAGTCGTGATCGTCTCCGCCAGCTGGTAGCCAATCGTCAGGACCGGGTTCAGGGCGGTCATCGGGTCCTGGAACACCATGCCGATCCGCCGGCCGCGGATGGCGCGGATCGCAGCGGGGTCGAGCGCCAGGAGGTCATGGCCGTCGAAGCGGATGGAGGAGCCAGCCACGATCTGACCGGTGGGGGGGAGGAGCCGCAGGATCGCGAGGCTGGTGAGGCTCTTGCCGCACCCCGATTCGCCCACCAGCGCCATGAGTTCCCCGCGTGCGATGTCTAGGGAGACGCCGTCCACCGGATGCACCATTCCGGCCGGTGACGGGAACGCGATCCGCAGGTCCTTCACCTCGAGCAGCGCACTCATGCGGTACGGGGGTCCACGGCAGCCCGCAGGGCATCGCCCACGAGGTTCACGGCGAGGACTGTCACGACGATCGCGATGCCGGGCGCCAGGCTGGTCCAGGGCGCGCTGAGGAGTTCGGGTCTGGCGTCCAGGATCATGCCACCCCACGACGGTGTCGGGGGTTGGACGCCGAGCCCCAGGAAGGAGAGACCAGCCTCGAGCAGGATGACATCGGCCACGCCGAGCGTGGCGGAGACGGAAACGGGCCCTGCGGTGTTGGGAATGAGATGCCGGGTGACGATCCGTGTGCCGGACGCGCCCAGCGCCCGTGCGGCCAGGACGAACTCCATCTCGCGCAGGCGGCACACCTCGCCACGCACCAGCCGGCTGGTACCGAGCCAGCCAGTGGCGCCGATAACAATCGCCAGCGTCAGCAGCGGGATCCGCTCCCAGACCAGCACCAGCAGGAGGAGCATGAGCAGGCGGGGAATGGCCAGGCCGGCATCCACGAGGCGCATGACCACGGCGTCCACCCAGCCGCCGAGGTAGCCGCTGACGGCACCCACCGTGGTGCCGAGCAGCACCGATACCAGCACCGCCAGCGCCGCGATGCCAAGTGAGACGCGGGCGCCGTGGACGGTGCGGGCCAGGATGTCCCGGCTGAGCGCGTCGGTGCCGAGGAGGTGGGCCGCGCTCGGCGGCTCGGCGCCGGCCATGACATCAGACATCGCCGCGGGGTCGGGCAGCACCAGCGGGCCGAGGAGCGCCGCCAGCGCGATCACGGCGAGCGCGATCGCGCCGGTCTTGCCGCCAGGTGACTGCCACGCGGTGCGGAGCGCGTGGAGCAGGGAGCCGCGCATCCTCAACTGCTCCGGACGCGCGGATCGAGGAGCCGGTAGCCCACGTCGGCGAGCAGGCTGCCCAGCAGCACGAGCACCGAGGTGAGCATGGCGGTGCCGAGCAGCAGCGGGTAGTCACGGCCGGAGATGGCCTCCGCCGCCAGCGAGCCGAGGCCCGGCCAGTTGAAGATCGCCTCGACATAGATCGAGCCCGCCACCAGCATCGGGAGCCAGAGGCCCAGCAGGGTCACCACCGGCGAGAGCGCATTGCGCCAGGCGTGGACCCAGATCACCCGGCGTTCGGAGAGCCCGCGCGCCCGCGCGGCCCGGACGAAGTCGAGTCGCAGCACCTCGAGCATGGCGGTGCGCTGGAAGCGCATCCCCGCCGCGAGGCTGACGGCCGAGAGGGTGATGACCGGGAGCACCATGTGGTGGAGCAGGTCAAGGGTGCGGGTCAGCCAGGAGGCATCTGCCGCCAGCAGTGGATCGCGCATGTTGCCCGCGGGGAAGAGCCCGAGTTGCAGCGAGAAGACCGCCACGAGAATCAGGCCAAGCCAGAATGAGGGCAGCGCCCACGCGGCGAGCGAGAGGTGGGTCAGCCAGCGATCCAGGCGGGTGCCGCGCCGCACGGCCTGCAGGACACCCAGACCGATGCCGAGGCTGAAATTGAGCAGCAGGACGGTGCCGCCCAGGAGCAACGAGGCGGGGAGGCGGTCGCGGATCAGGGTCGAGACGCGATCGGGGTAGCGGTGGATCGAGACGCCGAAGTCGCCGCGGATGGCGCCCTGGACGAAGGAAACGAACTGCCGGCCGAGCGGCTGGTCGAGGCCGTACTGCGCCCGCAACTGATCCAGCTCCGCGGGCTCCATGATCCGATCGCCGGCGATGCCGCCGAGCGGATCGCCGGGGGTGACGCGCATCAGCAGGAAGAGCAGCGCAGTCACCCCGACGAGGGTCACCGCGGCCTGGGCGAGGCGGCGCAACAGCCAGCGGCTCACGTCAGCGGCTCGGGCTCCGGTCCCGCGCGATCTGCCGGCCCGGCCGGACCGACCAGGTCCAGAGGAGCGTCCACCATCCTTCCGGACGGAACCGGACGTTGTTGAAGCGGGTGTGCACCGCGCTGGCGTTGGTCACGGTGTACATGAAGATCGCCGGGACGTCCTCGCGAATCTGGCGGGTGACCTCGCGATAGAGCGGGAGCGGGTCCGCACGTGTGCTGGAGGCGGCATCGAGCAGGGAGTCCACCCGGGGCGTGCAGTACTGGCCCGCGTTCGAAACGTTCCTGCCGCTGCATGACCAGCTCTGCACCAGCCCCGAGGGGGTGGGCGCCATCCCGGCCTGGGAGAAATCGAGGTCGAACTCGCCCTTGCCGCGGCGGTCGAGCCAGACGGGGCCGTCCAGGCGAATCAGCTCGATCCGGACCCCGATGTGGCGGAGCTGTTCCTGCACCTGCGCCGCCATGGGCGAGCGGACCGCGTTGGTGCCGGGGAAGTTGAGCCGCAGGATCAGGGGCTCGCCGTCGCGATCGAGGATGCCGTCGCCGTTGGTGTCCACCCAGCCGGCCTCGCGCAGCAGCGCGCGCGCGCCGGAAGGGTTGGGTGGTGCGGGCTGCCAGGTGCGATCCCGGATCCAGTGGAGCTGCGCGACGGGCCCCTCCGGCACGCTGCCGCGCGGGCCGAGCACCGACCGCACGATGCGCTCACGGTCGAGGGCCATCTCGATGGCGCGGCGTACCCGCCGGTCTGCCAGGATCGGGTGGGGCTGGCTCGGGTCGCCATAGGCGCGGAAATTGAACAGCAGGTACCCAACACCATAGGTGGGGGCATTGACGATGCGCAGGGTCGGGCGGTTGGCGATCCGCGCCACGCGGGGCGGCGGGTTGACGTTCTCGATGGCATCGGCGGTGCCATCGAGGAGCAGGTTGACCTGGGCCTCGGGATCGCGCGCCAGGAGGAAGACCACACGGTCGAGCTTGGGCTGACCCAGGAAGAAGTCGGGCACACCGGCCAGCTCAAGCTGCCGGCCGGGCTCGCGACGCACCCAGCGGTAGGGGCCGTTGCCAACCGGCGCCTGCGCGAACGCCGACCCCGGATACCTGTTCACCGGGATCGTGTCCACCAGATGGGCGGGGACGGGGGTGAGATTCTCGATCGCGTCGTACAACTGCTCCTGGTAGACGCGGGAGTAGCGTACCACCACCCGCCGGTCACCCTCGGCCGTGACTGAGCTGATGAACCGCGTGAGGATGTTGGTCTGGGGATTGGCTCCGGGCATCCGGATACGCTCGAAGGTGTGGACGACGTCGCGTGCGGTGACCGGCCGGCCGTCGTGCCAGCGTGCGCGGGGGTCGAGGTCAAAGACCAGCGTCACCGAGTCGCGGCGGGTCCAGCTGGAGGCCAGCCCGGGCTCAAAGGCCCGGTCGCCGATCGTGGTGCGGGTGCTGTCGAGGCGCGCCAGCCGCAGGAAGAGGAGCCCCTGCACATCGCCGTTGGCTTGTGACAGCGGGATCAACGGCACCGGCGTGGTGGCTTCGGCCCCC
>JBHEPH010000103.1:0-591 GCA_046260395.1 Gemmatimonadales bacterium | reverse complement strand
GCTGGCGGCAGGGGCGGGTGCGAGCGTGCTGGCAAGCAGGACGGCGAGGCCGGCGCGGCGCAGCGTCACGTACGTCTCCCGGGAATGTGGCTGGAACTGACGTAACATAGGCCGGAAGGGCCTCGGGCTGCAGGGGGCACGCTCCTCAGCGCAGCCAGGTCCAGGCGGGATCCTGAAAATGGGCGGTCCATTTGACCACCCTGGCACCAATGCGCTCCTCGAGGTCGGTCGTCCGCTCCACCACGATTCGCGTCGTCCGCATCGTGTCGGCGACGGCATCCGCGGCCGTATCCCAGGTCACCGAGCGGCCCAGTAACGCGCTGAGCGAGCGCTCGGCGGGTGGGCGTGGTTCGGCGACGCGGCTCACCTCCCGCACCAGCGCCTGGTCATCTTCCAGGAGCATCGAGCCGTGCTGGAGCAGGGCGCCGCCGTCGCGCAGCTGGGCGCTGCCGACCACCTTCCACCCGTTCACCAACACCTCGCCACCGACTGGCGCCGCAAAGCAGGCTCCATCGGCGGGGCCGGGGGTGCGCTCCGGCGGCACGGCGAGGGTGGCCGGCGCGCCGAGCAGTTGGATTGCCCCTGCCAGCC
>JBHEPH010000102.1:0-7800 GCA_046260395.1 Gemmatimonadales bacterium | reverse complement strand
GTGCTGGGCCAGGCGCTGCACGAACTTCTCGACCTCGGCGCCCCGGGCCGACAGCTCGGGGGTGTGGAGCAGCGACCGGAACGAGTCCACCACCACCACCCGAGGGCGCAACCGGTTCACCTCGGCCACGATGCGCAGCAGTATCCGTTCGAGGTCGCCCTCCATCGCATCCTCGCTGAGGTCCATCAGGTGGATATCCGACCCGATGCGGCTCGCGTCGAAGAACTTGAACAACCCCTGATAGCGCAGCATCTTGAGGGGCGTCTCGCCGAGCAGGCTGATGAAGAGTCCGGGCCGTTCGGCCGTCGCCGTGGCGAACAGGATCTGCAGCGCCAGCGTGGTCTTGCCGGCACCCGGATCGCCCGCAATGATGTTGAACGAGAGGTCGGGCACGCCGCCGCCCAGCACCTCGTTCAGGCCGGGCACACCGCTGTCGAGGATTGGCAGGGTGGGCCGCCGCGGCGCGGCGGGCACTTTGGTATTTTTCCTGGCCATTACGCCTGCTCCTCCGCGCGCGTCAGGTTCCCGCCAGCCCGAAGGGTCGGCAGACAATTCTGTTTCACCAGGTGCAGTGCCATTTCGTCCCCCATGAGCCGGCCCAGAAGTGCAATCATCGCGGTCAGTATCGCCACCATCCCTGCGGCCACGGCGTCGGCGCCATGCTTGCGCACCGCGGCGCGAATCGCCGGCTCATCCTCCCCGAAGCAGGTCAGCTCCGCCAGCGCAGGATGGCCATGCCTGGTCTCCACCAGCACCCGGCCCAACAGCGCCCGGTACGCCTCGCCGCCAATCCAGCGGACCATCCCGATTCGCAGATCAGCACACAGCTGGTCCGCCGACGCGGACTGCTCCGCACTCTTTGCGGCGTCGCCCACCGCCCGCAGCCAGATCTGACGGGCGGCGTCCGGACCCGGTATCGGATCCGATTCCGAGACCGGGGACTCTGCCCGTCGCCGTCCGCCCACGGCGCTATGCCTCCAGGTGGTGTGGCGGCGGCCCCAGGCGGTCCAGGTGCACCCGGTTGCCGCCGGCCGCCTTGGCCTCGTAGCTCGCGGCATCGGCGGCCCGCAACGCCGCCGCCGCATCACTGGAACTGGCGACCAGCTGCGTCAGCCCCACGCTGGCGGTAATCGTGTGCACCTGCCCCCCCCACTCAAAGCGATAGGTGCCGATGGCCGCACGGAGGGCTTCGGCCACCCGCTCCGCGTCGGGCAGGGTACGGTTTTCGAGGAGGACGCCAAACTCGTCCCCACCCAGCCGGGCCAGGGTATCGCCCGTGCGGAGGTGGCGGCTGAGCAGCGGACCCAGGCGGGCCAGCAGGGCATCCCCCGCCTCGTGGCCGCTGGTGTCGTTGACGGCCTTGAACCGGTCCAGGTCGATCAGCAGCAGCGCCTGGTCGGCGGCGCAGCGGCCCGGTTCCGCCACAAGCCGGGCCAGCCGCCGGTCGAACTCACGCCGGTTGATCAGGCCGGTCAGGGCATCGTGGCTGGCCTCATACGAGAGCCGCCTGCCGATGCGCCGCTTCTCGCCTTCGTCCTGGATCACGACCACCGCCCCGATCACCGCCCCGTGATCGTCCCGGACCGGGGCGGCCGAATCACCAATGGGCACCTCGCTGCCGTCGCGGCGGACCAGCACGACGCCGTCCTCGAGGTCCACCGATCGCCCCGCCTTCAGGCAGCGGGTCGCCGTGTTGGCCACCCGCTCCCGGGTCGATTCCGAGATAAGCGTAAGGACGAGCTCCAGCGGTTGCCCCACGGCCTCGGGCGCCGCCCAGCCGGTCAGCCGAACGGCGGCCGGATTAAGATACGTAATCCAGCCGGCCAGATCGGTCAGGATCAGGGCGTCTGCCATCGAGGCCAGCACGCAGCTGGCCTCGGTCAGGGGCAGGAGATCCCACGCGATGTCGTCCCGCCGCGCGCCGCTGGTCGCGGGCGCTGCCTGGAACCCCTGCGTCACGTCGGGTTGTGCAACCATCGCGAATCACCTCGGCGTGGAGTCCGGTCCACGCACCGACTGGCCGCCCCTACAGCTTGACCCGGCGCCCCGTAATGACCTGATAGAGCACCATGACCACGGCAATGACCAGCAGCACGTGGATCAGGCCGCCCGCCACATTGAAGACGCCAAATCCAAGCAGCCAGGCGACGAACAGGATGACCGCAAGTGTAACCAGCATGATGCCCTCCGAGAAGTGAATGTTGCCGGGGTCCCCTCGGGACCCCGGTCAGGGCCGGGGACGATTCCCCCGGGCCCGGTGTCAGTCCATCAGTTTCAGGATCCGGACCGGGGGTTCCTTGGCGCGCCGAATGTGCCGGCCCAGCCGCCTGGCTCGGCGGGTCAGGGCGTCCAGCAGCGCCTGGCCGTCGTCGTGCCACAGATCATCCTGGTCGTCCACCCGCGCCAACGCATTCTCGACCGGGAGGCCGTGTTCATCATCCGTGCTGCTCATCTGCCGCTCCTTCCTGGGCAATATTCCGGGTGCGCCAACTGGTGCGCCTGGGCCACTCCCGATCGGCGGGACGCCAATTGGCCATGGTGCGCCGTGAGTCATCTGCCTCGACCCGGGCAGCGCCGGCCATGACGAGGTGGCGCAGTCCAGGGAGCGCCGCTCTCCGGTGGTGCGCCTGCTTCGGGCCGGTCGGGGAGGTGTTGTTGGTCATGACTGCTTCTTCATCCCCACCAGAAGGACCGCGGCCCCTGCCACCAATACGCCCACCCCAACCCAGGCCGGGATGGTCTGGCGCTCCTCCGCGGTGATCTGGAGGTCTCCCACGCTCAGCACATCTTCGCGGGAGGTGAAGGTGCCGCCGCGCACCAGCAGGAAGACCCCGAGCAGCAGCAGGAGGATACCGGCAATGAGAGAGGGTCGCACTTGCCCACCTTTCGACGACTGAATGAGTTTCCACAGACTCCGGGTGCGCCGGTGTCCATGGCCGCCCGACCGGGAGGGGAGCAGGACCCGCAGCCCGCTCCACCGACGCGGGGAGGATCCCCGCAACTCGTCCACCGACCATTTCGGCAGCCCACCGTCGATGATCAGCCGGGCCACGGACGCCGAGTGTGATTCTGCCTCCTGGCGCGAGGCGTACCGCTCATCAAGGTTGATCGGCTGGGAGCGGCCCCGCCGGCGGATTTCGAGGTCCACCGTCCAGCGCCTGGCCTCGTGCAACAGGTAAGGCTCCGCCTGGATGTGAAAGCCCTTGTAGGTGGTGGTGCTCATCGCCTGCCTCTCCCTTCGACCGGTGATCCGGGATGCTGTCCTGCGCGGTGGGCGTTCAACTCGTCGTCCGCCCGGAATCCATCGGGCCTCAGGCGGTCGCCTGAGTTGAGGCATCACCCATGGGTCCACCCCGATACCCAGGAGCCCGGACTACCAGCCGGTCAGGCGTGCCGGCATCCTCGGCAAAGGTCGGCACGGTATTCGTGAACATCAGCACCGCCTGCTCCACCAGGTCGCGTTCCGAGGCTTGGATGACCGACTCGATTGGCGCCTTCCAGTCGCGCGGATCACGTACCCGGTCGAACGCGGTCGCCAACTGTTCCAGACGGGAACCGGTCAGCGCATTCGGATCATGTGCCATTGATCGTGCCATGGTGCTCCCCCTTCCAGCCGTCGAATTCACGATGGACATGTTCGCCCGTCATGAGATTACCAGATTCCGCGCGCCGGACCAATCGGTAATTGGAATGATTTTGGAACTAGTCCCGACCGGCCACCCACGCCGGATCCGGCGCGGGGTGCCGCTGGGAATCGCTTCGCTCGCGCGGGCCGTCCTTCCCGCCCACCGTCCTGCCGTGCCCCAGTCTGATCCACGCGCTCCCCTCCCGAAAGGAGGGAGAAGGACAGGCCCGAAGACCTGCCCCCCTATAGTGTTGCGTGGACTTGCAATGTCGCCCCGGCGGCGGGGCGGCACCATCAGCCAAGCGAGCGAAATTGGATCCGGATCGAACGAGGGGGTGGTGGATCTAGTTCTCGTCATCCGTCACCCTCCGCACGCCCCGCTGGGCAAAGGCCGCCACTTCCAGCCGGGTGTTCACCGCCAGCTTGGACAGCACCTTATGGACGTGGCTCTTGACGGTATGCAGGGCGATGCCCAGCCGGCTGGCGATCTCCTTGTTGCAGAGTCCCTCCACGATCAGGTCAGCCACTTCCCCCTCCCTGGGGGTAAGGAGCCCACCGTCGAGGGCCGGCGCCGGCGGGGGTCTGATGCCCAGCTGTTTGAGCTCCCCGAACAGGCCGGCGGTCATTTCGCCGGGCAGCACGTTGTCGCCGAGCGCCACCGTCTGGATGGTGCCGAAAAACTGCTCCGGACTGGCGTCCACCAGGATGAACCCGGCCACCCCGGCACTGATGAACCGCTCGACATCCTCCAGGGGCAGGCGCACGCCCAGCAGGATCACCCGGGAGTTGGGGGACTGCCCGTGCAGGGCTCCCGCCAGCATCCGACGGTCGTGCCCGGCCCCGCCCAAGCCCAGCAGCACGATGTCCGGCCGGCGCAAGCGCACCACTTGCAGCGCGGATTCGACTTCCGCGGAGCTGGTCAGCACCTGGAATCCGGGCTGCCGGCGGATCAGCGCCGCGATCCCCTCGCGCGCCGACTGGTTGTCATCAATCAGGACCACGGTAATCGGCTCGGCCAGCGGAGTCGCTGCCCTGGCCGGTCCGGGTGGGCGGGTCGTGGTCAAGGCGTCTCGCAATCGGTACTGGTGCGGTGGATCGGCCGGCTCGACGAGGGTCGAATGGTCGGTACCGCAGTTAGGTCGCGCACCACTCACGGCTCGGCCGTGAGGGCCATGAACCCTGCCCTCCGAAGTGTACGGGAGGTGAAGTGACGCGTCGAAAGATCCCATGAACGAAAGCTCGTGGGACGGAGGGCGCCGGCCAATCGGCAAATGGAATGATTTTGTAGTTAGAGAAGTACTCGTCAGAAAGAGCGAGTACGGCCATTCAACGGAGCGAGGCTAGAGGGAGCCGCCCTGGCCGAGGCGCGCGCCGTGGGTAAAGGCGGCCACCTCGAGGCGGCTGCGCAGCGAGAGCTTTTCCAGCACGTTGTGGACGTGGCTCTTGACGGTGTGGACGGCAATGTTCAGACGGGTCGCGATGTCCTTGTTGCTCAACCCCTCTCCCAGCAGGCCGACCACCTCGTGTTCCCGATTGGTCAGCTGGATCCCCTCCAGGATCCGTTCTGCGTCGTTCCTGGGGAGGTTCCGGGTGATCTCCGCGAAGAGGCTGTTGGTCAGCGCCTGGGGAAGGACCTCGGCGCCAGCGGCCACCTTCTTGATCGTCTTGAAGAACTCGTCAGAGGACGCATCCTTCATGATGAAGCCGGAGGCGCCGGCCCGCACGTAGTCGGCCACATCCTCCTGGGTGGCCACCAGACCCATGACGATGACCCGCGCCTCCGGCACTTCCCGGCGCACCGTGGAGGTCAGGCCAAGACTGTCGTGATCCACCAGCCCGAAATCGATCAGCACCACGTCGGGCTTCGACTCCCGCACGGCCTCCAGCGCCTCATCCACATCGGCGCAGGCTGCCACGACCTGGAAGCCCGGCTGGTTAAGGATCAGGGCCGTCAGCCCCTCACGGAGCAGGCGGTTGTCGTCAATCAGGACGATGGCGAGCGTCCGGGCGGTCGGCCTGGTTCTACCGGCTGACTTGGCCTTGGCCGCCTTCTTGACCGGTGGCTTCCGCTTGGCCGGCCGCTTTGGCTTGGGCGTTCGTTTGGCCTTGGACTTGGACTTGGTTTTGGGGGTCACGGGCGCACCAGCGTATCAGGCATGCATCGCTGCGCCGCACCGGGGGGTGCAGCGAGGGAGGGGGGGGGCCGAACTGCGCCGGGGGCGGAACGAATTGGCGCGGCCAAGACGGGGCCTTTCTCCTCGAGAGTCTGTCTAATTGGTGCTGGTGGCTACAACTAGCCGCAAATTAAAAATAGTCCCCCCCCCCCCGGGGGACAAGTTCGGCCATCTCAGCGGCGGTACACCACTCCGTCCTTCATCACGAACGCCATCTCCTCCATCAGCCGGATATTGGCAATCGGGTCGCCGCGCACCGCCACCAGGTCGGCGATCTTGCCCGCCTCAATCGTGCCCAGGTCGGCCAGCCGGCCCAGCGCGTCGGCGGCGTGGCGGGTGGCGGTCAGGAGGGCGCGGGCCGGCGCCATCCCGGCCTCCACCATCAGCCGGAACTCGCCGGCGTTCTGGCCGTGCGGAAACACCCCGGCATCGGTGCCGAACGCCACCGGCACACTGGAGCGGAAGGCCCGACGGTGCGACTCGCGCACCAGCGGCGCGATGGCCCGGGTCTTGGCCGCCGGCCCCGGCGGCAGCAGCCCCTCGGCCTCCATGCGCACCACCTGGTCGTACGCCATCATGGTGGGCACCAGCCAAGTGCCGCGCTGCGTCATCTCGGCCAGGATCTCGTCATCCAGCACGCTGCCGTGGTCAATGGTGGTGATGCCGGCGCGCACCGCATTGCGGATCCCCTCCAGGCCGTGGGCATGCGCCACCACGCGGCGGTTGAGCATCCGGGCCGTGGAGATGATCGCCTCCAGCTCCTCGGGGGTCATCTGCGCGGGGCCGATGTCGTCCGTCATGGACAGCACGCCGGCCGTCGCGCAGATCTTGATCACGTCGGCGCCGTCGCGCACCGCGCGGCGCACCGCGCTTCGGGCTTCCTCCGCGCCGTCGAACACATACTCGCGCGCGGCGCTGAAGTCACCGGTGCCGGGCCGGATGCCGGTGGTCGGGTCGCAGTGGCTGCCGGTGGTGCCCAGGCCGATCCCTGCGATGATGCGCGGGCCCGGCACCAGCCCGTCTGCTATCGCGTCCCGCAGCGCCTGCGATGTCGTGCCCGGGGCTCCGACCTCGCGCACCGTCGTGAAGCCGGCCATGAGGGTCACCCGTGCATGACCGACGCCCTTCAGGATGGCGCGATCGGGATACTGGAAGAGGAATGCGCCACGGTCCCGCCCCAGGTCGGAGGGGTCGCTCATCAGGTGGGTGTGCAGGTCAATCAGCCCCGGCATCACCGTGTGGCCGGAGAGGTCAATCACCTCCGCGCCGGCGGGTACCGCGAGCCCGCGGCCGACCTCGGCGATCCGCCCGTCACGGATGATGATGGTGACATTGCGCTGGACCGTCTCGGAGGTGCCGTCAAAGAGGGCACCCGCCTGGATGACGATCGTCGGGGGTTGCTGCGCCGGCGCGGTCCCCGGAAGCACCCACAGGGCCAGCGCCAGACCGATGACGACGTGATGAGTTCGCATGGGAGAGAATATACGTGGTGGAAGGGGGTGTGGGGGGGTGTGCCGCGGGGTGTACCGAGGCTCGCGATAACCGGCATCCGTGTAGGGGCGCGCCTCAGGCGCGCCCTTGGGCATCGAACCATGCGTGCATCGACGCCCCGCCGCATGCGGCGGGGCATGGGACATGGAAGAGATTGTCTGCAGCGGCCCAGGCGGTGCCTGGGCCGCCGCGTTGTGGCGCCCATGGTGCACCCTTACCGTCGATCGTGTGCGGATGAGCCCGCCCCACACGGGAGTCTCCCACGGAGGCGCGCAATGACGAGGAGTGTGTGTCCCGAGGCTCTCGCCTCGGGCTCGGCGGTCGCACGATGGGTGTCACACCGCGGAGCCCCATGCACCGCATGGGGCTCCGAAAGCCAGCAGTGTAGGGGCGCGCCTCAGGCGCGCCCTTACGCACCGAACCATGCGTGCACCGACGCCCCGCCGCATGCGGCGGGGCATGGGACATGGAAGAGATTGTCTGCAGCGGCCCAGGCGGTGCCTGGGCCGC
>JBHEPH010000101.1:0-7931 GCA_046260395.1 Gemmatimonadales bacterium | reverse complement strand
GCGCCAGGCAGCCCTCCACAGCTGGTAAGAGGGAACTGTCAGGCTTCGTGTTCGGTGGCGTTCAACGCGTGGTGAGACGGAACTGCTCGATGGGGCAGTTCCCTCTCACCCTGCGCGGAGGGTTCCAGAGCACGGGGTTCTCGCTTTTCCCTCTTACCGCCTGCTGGGCGTTCCCGGTCACGGAGTCCGCTGTACCCCTTTACCGCATCGACTGCCCGCTGCACCATGACGGCGCGTGCCAGCGGGGCGGTGAAGAGCTCCAGCTGCAGGTTGGCCTCGATGAGTCGGTCCACCGTCACGGCCACCGTCCGCACTGCCACGCGCCGGGTCAGGGCCTGGGCCATGGCCAGTCGCGCCGCACTCCAGAGCTCGACATCCAGCGCCGCTTCGGTGAGCGGCGCGGCGCGGGTGGTGGCGGTGTGATCGCTGTAGTCCACCGCCACCGTGAGCCGGCGGGCGGCCAGCCCGCGCCGGCGCAGGCGGCCGCCGAGGTGTTCCGTCAGCTGCCGCAGCAGCGGGTGCAGGACACCGAGATCGTTGGTGTCGCTGGCCAGGGTGCGGGCCGCACGAAACTCGGCCCGCACCTCGGGCGGCAGCACCGGGCGGGGGTCCACGCCGAGCACCTGCTGGCGGAGGGTGTGCCCACGGCGCCCGAAGACGGCGCAGAGGTCGGTCTCGCGGATGGCGGCCACCTGACCGATGCGCTGGAGATGGTACTCGTCGAGTCGGTGGCGGATGTCGTCCGGCAGGGCGGGGAGGATCTCGAGCTGCTGGGGGGCCAGGAAGCCCGCCTCGCCGCCGCCGGGGACGGCAATGAGCGGCTCCAGCGCCGCCAGCCGCCCCACCCGGGTGGCGGCCTCGCTCACCAGCTTGTTGGCGGCCACCCCCACGGTAAGCGGCAGCCGGATCCGCTGCCGCGCCTCGCGGGCAATCCGCGCCGCCACGTCCACCGCCGGGCCGAAGAGCCGTCCGGTGCCGCTCAGGTCCAGGAAGGCGTGGCCGTAGCCGTGCGGCTCAATGACGGGCGCATAGATGCGCAGCACCTCGTGCAGCGCCCGGGAGGCCCTGGCATAGAGATGCGGGTTGGGCGGCAGCAGTTGCAGGTCGGGGCAGCGCTTGCGCGCCAGCCGCACGGGCATGCCGCGCTCGATGCCCGCCGAGCGTGCCTCGGCGGAGAGCGCCAGGATGGTGGCCCGGTCGGCCCCCGGCGCCGCTACTGCCACCGGACGGCCCCGGAGCGCCGGTGCCACCAGCGCCTCCACGGTGGTGCAGAAGGCGGGGGGATCGATGTAGAGGATGGTGCGCATGGACGGGAAACGCAAAGGCTCCGTGATCGGGTGCCATCCGCGCATGGTGAGCGGGAACAGCACCCTCCGTGACTGGGAAGGCTCCGCGGGCGGTGAGAGGGAACCGCCCCGCCGAGGGGATCATGCTGCAGGATGACCTTGGGTGGAGCTGTTCCCGCTCACCATGCGCGGAACCGTTTGGCGAGCGGGATTCCGCAGTTCCCGCTTACCAGGCACGGTGGGTTCCCGAACAGGGAATTTCGGTTGTTCCCTTGCATCACCTCTCACCCCCCACCTCATCCACCCGCTCCCTGAGCGCCGCCGTGTACGCCTTGCTGATGTTGGCTCGGCCGGCATAGGCGCGCTGGTAGCGCTCGGCCAGTTCCGGAAACTCCCGGGCCAGGACGGGAAGAAAGCGGGCGCGGGCCGCCGGGTTGAGCCGGAGCGCCGACTCGCGAACCCAGCGCGCACCCGCCGCCTTCGCCGCCTGGACCAGGGCCGCCAATTGCTCGCGGCTGTCAGTAATGCCCGGGAGCACCGGGGCCAGCATCAGCCCCGTCGGCACCCCCGCCGCGGCGAGGGTGGCCAGCGCCTTGAGCCGAGCCTGCGGAGTGGGGGTGCGGGCCTCGAGCTTGCGCAGCAGGACGGGGTCGAGGGCGGACAGCGAGATGTGGACCGACAGCTGGTGCCGCTGGCTCAGCTCCACCAGCAGGCTGCAGTCGCGGGTGATCAGGGGGGACTTGGTGATGATGCCGATGTGCAGCCCCCGATACCCCGCCAGCACCTCCAGCACCTGCCTGGTGACCCGGAAACGCCGCTCGGCGGGCTGATAGGGGTCGGTGGCGGTGCCGATGACCAGGGGCAGCCCCCCGAGGCGGGCGGGGTCCAGGGTCTGGGCCAGGAGGCGCGGGGCGTCCTGCTTGACGAGGATCCGGGATTCAAAGGGGGGGCGGGCGGCTTGGGCGCCACGATGACCGTCAGGTGCAGGAGGATTTGGCGACCCTAACCTTTTCACCGTCCGTGCACCGTGAACACCCAAGCCTTCCCCTATGGTAACCCCATTTGCCACGCCGCGCCTCTCCATGGTCCACCGGTGGGTATCCCGGGCATAGCAGTAGCTGCAGCCGAACTCACAGCCAATGAAGGGGTTAAGTGACCAGAACTGCATCCCGGTGGCCCCGGGCGGATTGAGGACCCGGCGGGCCGAAACGCCCACGAACGCCGTGCCGCGGCTCCGCTCGTCCAACAGCGGCCACGGGGCGGGCCCCTCGCTCAGGGTCAGCGACAGCTGCTGCACCGACCGATTCACCCGCACCGCGCCCAGCCACAGCTCAGGCAGGTCAGGCATCCCGAGTTCCGCGCCAGCGGCCCGGCGCACTCCGGACAGACCCGCAAAACCTGCTGGCTGGCCGGTTCCAGCGTGACAACCCCATCCCTTGGAGACGAATGCTCGGCGTTCATGGCTCACCACTTTCGGCTTTTGTTCGGTAACCCTATATCGAATATGCACCGAAGATTGTGGCCTGGTCAACCCCCAACATGACGTCATGGCCAGATGTGCGGGTTGGCGATATCGTTCAGCCAACCAGGAGCGTGGGTGATGTCCGAGACGACCGCCCGGTCATATCGTCCGCAACGGGATCCGCTTGGCCAACTGCACCTGATGGTGGGACTGGCCGCCCTGCTGGTCTTCGTGGGGACCGGCGCGTGGATGCACTTCAAGTACGACCACCTGCGCGGCATGACGGACGCGACCCGCCTGCTGTTCCGCTCGACCCACATCTACCTGCTCTTTGCCGCCCTGCTCAACCTCGCCATCGGGGCGCACCACCGAAGGGCGGTCATGCGTGGGGCGCGCCTGCTGCAGGGGGTGGGCTCGGTGCTCCTGCTCGCCACTCCGCTGCTCTTCCTGGCCGGGTTCCTGAGCGAGCCGTGGCTTGGGGACCTGCAGCGTCCGTGGTCGCGTCCGGGGATCTATGCCAGCCTGGCGGGGACGCTGCTGCACCTGGTGGCCCGCGAGCGCGCCTGAACTACCGCGCCGATAGCACCCTGCTCACTGTTCCCTGTCACCCGTCCCCTGTATGATCCCTGCATGACCTCCCACGACGAACACGAGACGCTGGCCAGGACCTTGGAAGCCACCGGGCGCTACCGCATCCTGCGCAAGCTGGAGCCGAAGCGCCGCTGGCAGGACCCGGCAGGAGCAGAGGTGCGCCGGGCGGCGGTGGTGGACGTGGAGACGACCGGCCTCGACCAGAATCGGGATGTCATCATCCAGTTCTCGGGGATTGGATTCAGCTACGACCCGCATTCGGGGCTGATCTTCGAGGTGGACGAGCCGCTCACCGGCTACGAGGACCCCGGCCGGCCAATCCCGGCCTTCGTCACGAAGCTGACCGGGATCACTGATGCCGATGTGGCAGGGCAGCGGCTCGATGAGGAGGCGATCACGGCGCTGGTGGAATCCGCTGGACTGGTGATTGCGCACAATGCCTCCTTCGACCGGCCCTTCCTGGAGGCACGGATGCCGGCGGTGTTCGGCGCCAAGCCCTGGGCCTGTTCGATCGAGGAGATTCCCTGGGACGCCCACGGCTTTCCCTCGCGACGCCTCGAATACCTCCTCTACCAGCGGCATCACCTCTTCTTCGATGCCCACTCGGCGGAGGCCGACTGCCAGGCCCTGATCCACGTGCTGGCGGAATCGTTTGAGGATGGGACCTCACCCCTGGCGCTGCTGTTGGAGTCGGCGCGGAAGAAGACGCACCGGATCTGGGCCATCAAGGCACCGTTCGACCTGAAGGATCAGCTCAAGGCCCGGGGCTATCGCTTCAACGGCGGCACCGATGGCCGCCCCAAGGCGTGGTACCGGGACGTGCCCGAGGGTGAGGAGGCCGACGCGGAGATGGCCTGGCTCCGGGAAACGATCTACGGTGGAAATGAGGGATGGCAGATCGAGAAATTCGACGCGCGGACGCGGTATGGGAAGCGGGTAGGGGGGTAGGAAGCGAGAAGGGAGAAACGTAGGGGCCGGGCATGCCCGGCCCGCGTCACGGGGCGGGCGAGGCGTGCCTCGCCCCTACACTGTTTACCGAGTCGTAGCCATCCTCCCCACCCAGACCTCCTGCCAGGCGCGCCCCCGTTGGGGCAGCCACTCGCGTGTCAGCACGAAGGCGATCCCGAGCTGACCGTAATGATCGAAGAGCACCGGGGCGTCGAGGCGGGGCCGGACGGGGCCAAGTTGTTCGGTGAACTGCGACGCGGCGAATGCTGCACTCAGGCGCATGGGGCGGATCGGCCAGAGCTCCTGATCGAGTTCCGAAATGAAGATGTCTGACGTGGCGTTCTCCACCCATGCCAGGTAGAGCTTGCCACCCACTGCCGCGACGCTGGGCCACGATGCGCCACCGACGGGCAGGGGCATGTGGCGGCCGCCGAGCACCCGCCAGTCATCCCCGAAGAGTTCGAGGTAGACGCTGTTGCCGGCCGCGCCGAGCTCGCGACGAGTCCCGTTGGCGACGTAGGCGAGCAGGTAGCGTTCCCGCCAGCCCTCCGGCAGGAAGGTGAGGGACGGGGTGGCTGCCTCGCCGGTCTCGTCCGGGCCCTTCACGAGGAACTGGCGCTGGACGGTACCGCGGCGGTCCAGCTCGCGAATTTCGATGTTGACGCTGTCATAGTCACCACCGCGCCAGCCAGTGCCGTTGCGGTAGACTCCCGTCCCGTGGGCCAGGATCAGGCGGTTGAACAGCGAGTCGAACAGCATGGCTGGAGCAGTACGGGTGATCGCCGGTCCTCGCGGCGATTCCCGGGTCAGGCGGACCGGGGTGCCACGGAACCCGAAGAACTCCCCGAACGGGACCAGGGCGAGGTCGGAGTCTCCCTCGCGCATATCCAGATGGATGAAGTCGTGAGCCAGCCAGGTCACGTCTGCAGCAACGGCGGCGGCCGGCGAGCCCTGGTCATTCCAGTCCCCTGCCGCCAGCTCGGCTTCGCCCTCGGGCTGGCCGTAGAGGCCGATCTGTCGCCCCCAGATCCGGCGCTGGCCAGCAGTGCCCTCTGGCCCGACCCCGCGCGTCTCCGCCCAGAAGACCCTCAGGCTGCTGGCGCCCACCGCAACGACGGGGCGCTGGCGGATTTCCGGCCCGGCGGCCACCTGATGGAGGTCGGCAATGGTGAACTGCCCGGCAAGTGGCTCGGCTCCGAGGAGGAATCCGAGCGCCGCAGGGAGGAGGAGACGGGAGGCAGCCATACTGTAAGGTGCCCCCGATGGGGCCCGTCAACAACCCGCCTCGGGCCGCCATTGGGCACACGGGGGTACCTTCCACGAAGGCCCCTCTCGCTGGCCCCTGTCAGGCGGTTGCGGCCTGAGACCCTCTAGCCATGGTGCCCATGCCCGCGTTCCGCCGCCTGATCCGTTCCCGACTCATCGTGGTTGTCGCGGCCCTGGGCGTGGCCTTCGGCGTCCTTTCCTTCGCGGTGACCTTCTGGCACGATGCCCTGGGCCTGGAGGATCACTCGGTCGGGCTGGCCCTCCTGGCGGGGGCGGTGGCAACGATCCTGACCATCGTCGGGGCGTTTGCTGTTCGGTGGGCGTTGCGCCCGATGGAAGACCGACTGCGGATCCAAGGCGAGGAGTCGCGCCAGGCTTACGCTGAACTCGACGCCGTTGTCGCCGCTTCTCCCCTCGCCATCGTCACCCTCGACCCTGAAGGCCGGGTGGCAAGGCACTGGAACCCGGCCGCCGAACGGATGTTCGGCTGGACTCACGCCGAGGTGCTCGGCCAGCCGCTGCCGATCGTGCTGCCGGAGAAGGCCGCGGAGTTCGCCGAACTGCGCCGCCAGGCGCTTGACGGTCAGCCGGTGCTGGGCCGGCATATCCAGCGGGTGCGGAAAGACGGGACACCGATCCACCTGAGCCTCTCGACTGCCGTGGTCCAGCGGGGCGAGGGGGAGACCCCGGAGATCATGGCCATCGCGGCCGACATCTCTGCAGAAATCGAGGCCCGGGTGAAGCTGGAGTTCCAGGGCACCATCATCGACAGCCTGCGCGACCCGGTCGTGGCTTACGACCTGAAGAACTGGGTGACGTACTGGAACGGCGCGGCCGAGGAGCTCTACGGCTGGACCGAGGCGGAGATGCTCGGCACCTATGCCAACGAGCGGCTGCAGATGGAGCCGGTGGGGCGCACCCTGTACGAGGTGAAGGCGATGCTGGATCGCGACGGCCAGTATCGTGGTGAGTTCGTCCTGCACCGTCGGGACGGGGGAACGGTGCATGTCGAAGCCCGGTGCACGACGATCCGCTCGGGGCAAGGAGAGGTCACCGGGTACGTCAGTGTCAGCCGCGACCTGACCGAGCGCAAGGAAATGGAGGATCACTTCGCCCGCCTCAGCCAGGTGGTAGAGCAGTCGGCCGAACTGGTGATTATCACCGAGGTGGACGGCTCGATTGTCTACGTGAACCCGGCGTTCGAGCGGATGACCGGGTACTCAGCCGCCGAGGCGGTCGGCCAGAACCCCCGGCTCCTCCGGAGCGGCCTCCAGGATTCCGAGTTCTACCGCGATCTCTGGGCAACCCTGAAGCGTGGAGAGAGTTGGGCCGGCCGGGTGCGCAACCGGCGCAAGGACGGCACGCTGTACACGGCGGATGCGGTCATCACCCCGGTGCGGGACCGCAACGGCACGGTGGTGAATTACGTCGGATTGCAGCGGGACATGACCCGGGAGAGCGAGCTCGACGAGCAGTTGCGGCAGGCCCAGAAGATGGAGGCGGTGGGCCAGCTCACCGGCGGGATTGCCCATGACTTCAACAACCTGCTCACGGTCATCCTGGCCAATCTGGCCTTGCTTGACGAAGAGCTCCGTGAGGCGCCGCGCCCGGTGGGACAAAGCCTCACCGACATACAGACCGCTGCCCGGCGGGGCTCCGAGATGGTGCGCAAGCTGCTGGCGTTTGGGCGACAGGAACGGATGCTGCTGCAACCCATTGACCTGCGACAGCTGGTCATGGAGTTCATCCGCACGATCGGGCGGATCTTGCCCGAAGCGATCGACCTCCACGTCAGTACCCCGGACGACCTTTCCCCGGCCCAGGCCGATGCGGGGGCCGTGGAGCAGATCCTCCTGAACCTTGCCACCAACGCGCGAGACGCCATGCCCGGCGGCGGCACGATCGAGCTGCACCTCGGGCGCGCCCGGTTCGACGATCACGGGGACACCACCGTCACGGGCTGGCATGAACCGGGGGAGTTCCTGCACCTGAGTGTGCGAGACACCGGCCACGGCATGAATCCGGTCGAACTGGAGCGGATCTTCGAGCCATTCTACACCACCAAGCCGACCGGGAAGGGGAGCGGGCTGGGCATGGCAATGGTGTATGGGCTGATGAAGCAGCAGCACGGGTTCGTGACCGTCGACAGCGCCGAGGGAAAGGGAACCAGCGTCCACCTCTATTTACCCGTGACCACCGCACCTGCAGGAGCGCGTGAGAACCGCAACAGCGGTCAGACCATTCCCCGTGGGGACGAGACCCTGTTGCTGGTGGAGGACGAGGAGCCGATCCGGCGAGTGGCCAGGCGCATCCTGGAGCAGCTCGGGTACACGGTCCTGACGGCGGGGGATGGGGAAGAGGCCCGGACGGTCTATCGC
>JBHEPH010000100.1:0-8015 GCA_046260395.1 Gemmatimonadales bacterium | reverse complement strand
ACCGCCGCCCCCACCTCCTCCGGCCCCCAATCTCGTGGAGGGCGAGCGCCTGTTCGACGTCGAGACGTTCGGCGGCAATGGGCGGACCTGTGGGACCTGCCACATGAAGGAGACCGGCACGATCACGGTTGAGAGCGTCGTGGCACGCCACACCACCAACCCCGGCGATCCGCTGTTCCGCCATGACGGGCTGGACAATGGGGGCGCGGGCACCGACCGGATCCGGACTCACGCCACGATCCGGGTGGAGCTGCCACTGCCGCCGCACATCTCCATCCAGGGGGATCCCGGCAAGCGCACCATCGTCGTGAACCGGGGAGTCCCCTCTACGCTCGACGCCCCGGCGTTCGACGGGGGCACCGCTTCCCCGACCCTCATGCTCGACCTGCGGAATGCCAGCCTGGAGGAACAGGCGCTCGGTGCGATCCAGGCCCATGCCCAGAATACGGTACCGCCAACCTCACAACAACTCTCGTTGATCGGGCTGGCCCAGAAGCTGCTGCCCCGGTTCTTCTCTTCCACGGCGCTCTTCCAGTTCGCCACGGGCGCCGGCTCACCACCCACCCTGCCCGCCTGCAATACCGCGGCTGAATGCAGGGGACGCACCTGGTTCGAGAATGTTCCCGTGGTGCCGGGCAGCAATGCCGGGCGGTGTGGCGTGTGCCATAGCGGGCCGATGCTGAACGAAACGAGCATACAGATCGTCACGCCGCTCGGCGTGACCCTGCTGCCTGGGGCCAAGTTTGCAAATGTCCGGGTCGCGGAGAGGAATGCCCTCAACAACCCCGTGCACACCTTCCTGGTGGACAATGGGTCTGGTGACATCCGAACCGTCATGATGGCCGACCCCGGCATGCTGCTCACCAATCCGCTGCCGGCCAGCGCCACGTTCGGCATGACCCTGACCCACCCCGCGCAGCTGGCGGGCTTTTTCAAGACGCTGCCACTCCGGAACATCCGGAACACGGCGCCCTACTTCCATGACAACTCAGCGAAGTCCCTGCGCGCGGTGGCGGAACACTACGCGACGCATTTCTTCCTGCCGCTGTTCGGCATCACCCTGTCCGAACAGGACCTCACGGACCTGGTGGCGTTCATGATGCGATTGTGATGGATTGGCGGAGGGCGTAGGGGCCGACCGTGGACGGCCCTCCCGCCCCGGGCCACATTGACCAAGGGCGGACCACGGTCGGCCCCTGCTACCGTGCGCCCCGCCCTCCCAGCCGGCCAAAGGTGTATGACGCCGAGACGGTCATGGCACGCGTGGGCACGCGGGTGGTGCCGCTCTGGATCACGGAGGGGTCGCGAATCTCCTGGCTCGACTCGCGCAGGGCCAGCGGATCCTGCAACGAGAGGTTGATGGTGCTCCGCCCGTCCAGCAGCCGATAGCGGAAGCTCATGTCGGCGCGCCACTGCCCGGAGGTGCGGCCCTGCACCAGGTCCCGCGGGGGGGTATAGCCAAAGGAACCCTGCGCGGTCAGCGGCCCCCACACCGTGCCGTCCACATTGCCGCTGACCGACCAGCGCAACTGGCCGCCCTGATTGCTGCCCGCACGCGGGCTTCCTTCAAGCACCGAGCGGCTGGCGTTCACGTTCACCCGCGGACGCCAGGTGCCGATCCGCGGCGGGCCCCAGCTCAGCGAGCTCCCCAGGTCGGTCCGCGAGGTCAGGTTGGCCCACGTGGTGGTGCTGATCCCCGCCCCGTCCACCGTCGTCACCCGCTCCCAGCCATCGCTGGTGCGGCGCCAGTACGGCCCGACGGACACCTGCCCCAGGCGGCCGGTCCAGTTGAAGCTCATCGAGACGCTGCGGGTAAGCGACGAGCCAAGGTCGGGATTGCCGACGGTCCGGTTGAGCGGATCGGTGGAACGGTCCGTCGGGTCGAGCACCGACACCCCCGGCCGGTTGACCCGCTGCGAATAGCCCAGCCGTACCGACATCCGTTGGCGAGGATTCCAGCTGACGTTGGCGCTCGGAAACATGTGCGTCTCGCCCCGGTCCAGCCGCGCCCCGCCGGGCAGGGTGACGTCGTGGACCACCGCTTCGCCGCGCACGCCGAGCATGGCGCCGAAAGTGCCGAACCGCCGGTTGGCGGTGAGCCAGGTCGAGGTGGTGCGTTGGACCTGGGTGACCAGTCGCTGGTCCTCCTCATCGGGCAGTGTGGCGCCGGGCAGCTCGAACCGGCTGGTGCGCTGGTCCTCGCGCGAGTCGTTGAGCCGATGTGCCACACCGGCTTCCAGCCTTCCCTGGGCGCCAAGCGGGCGAACGTAGCTGACTTCCAGGCCGTACCCGCGTTCGCGGTTGTCGTTGTCCCGACGCGTCAGCCAGGTCGGCAGGCCTTCGGTTCCAGGCGACTCCGGATCGAGCACGGTCTCGTCGCGCACCTCGCCCTGGCTCCCCTCGGCCTGCCCCGACACCTGGAGTTCCAGGGTGTGGCGCTGGGGCTGCCAGGCGTATTCCCAACCCAGCGAGCCATTGATGCCGTGGCCATCGTTGGAGTTGCGGTTCAGCCGGTCGTACTGAAGGGTCGGCAGCTGGCTCTCGTCCATGTGGACGGTGCCGGTGCGGCCGCTGCGGTCACTGCCATTGAGCGAGCCGCTCATCCGGAGCCAGGCGCGCGACTTCTCCGAGAAGGTGCGGCGCAGATCGAGGTGCCCGCCGCCACCGCGATTTTCGCTGGTGGAACGCGCGTCCTGGCTCAGGAAGGTCGTGGGCACCGCCAGGAGGTTCTGGCGCAGGGTGAAGGTGGTGGACTCGTCATCGCTCCAACGCGCATTGGCGCCCCCGTTGACGGTCCACGGCCCCCGCTGGACCGTCAACCGCCCACTGGCATTGCGCTGGCCCCGCGTGCCGGCCGACGCCGAGACGGAGCCGTTGACGCCGAGGTCCACCCCCTGCTTCATCACGATATTGATGATGCCACCTGAGCCCTGCGCGCTGAAGCGGGCCGGCGGCGCATCGAGCACCTCGATCCGCTCGATCTGATCGGCCGGGAACTGTGCGAGGAAAACGGCGAGGGAAGCGCCCGTAATGGGAGCGGGCTGGCCGTTGATGAAGATGGCGGGCGTGGCGCCGCGCACCCGCACGGTGCCGTCGAACTCGATCTCGACGTCGGGGATGTTGCGCAGGGCGTCGGTCACGACGGCGTCGGGAGTCCCCGCGAGCGCCTCAACGAGGTAGCCGGTGCGGTCGGGCTCGACCGAGACGTCGGGACGTTCCACGGTGACCACGATGGTCTCGAGCTCGAGGGCCAGGGTTTCGAGGCGGATCCTGCCGAGATCGCGGACCTGGGTTCCTTCGACGGTGAAGTCGACGGTCTGGGAGACGCGGTGGCCGATGCTGCGGAGGATCAGGTGGTACGTGCCGGGGGCCACGCCGTCCATCTGGAACCGGCCGGCGGCGCCACTCAGGACGCGGCCGCGGGAGGTGGAGTCGCCGCGGGCACGCAGCTCGATGACGGCCTGACCAATGGGCAGATCTTCGGTGGTGACGACGGTGCCCCGCACCGAGGCCCCGGCGGGGGTCTGGGCGGCGAGCGGTGTGGCGGCGGACAGGAGCAGAGCGAGGCCGGTGGCGGCGAATCGGGCAGCGATCAGGGTCGGATCCGAGGTTTGGGTGGTGCGGTCCGTCCCGGCGCGCCCGGGGGGGACAACCTATTACGTATTGGGACGCGGGAGGCGTTGAAATAGTTGCAGGCCCGTCACGGCACCCGGAGGGGCGAGGCATGCCTTGTCCCCTGGGCTGCTGGCGGCGCACCTCTGTGCGCCCCCGAAGATCGAAAGGCCTCACGCGGAGCCGACCCCCCGCCGGTCAAGCGAATTACATTCCCCTCTGGATGCCAGATGCGATACATCCATGGCGGCAACGGCTCGTGGCATGGTGGCACGCCCTTCGAGCGTCACGAGACCGGGGAGCGTCCGCCGGGCTGCCCCGCTGCCACGGCCAACCGCGCGCTCGCGCGGGCCACGAGGCAGGCGTGGAGGCAAAGCGAGTGAAAGAGGTGTCGTCGTCGTGAAAATACCGCTGTTCAAGTACTGGGACCGCGTGCGCTCCAGTTTCTGGTTCGTTCCGGGGACAATGACCGCGGTCGCGGTGGCGCTGGCCCTGGTGGGTGTCACCGTGGACACGCCGGCGACGGAGTGGTTGGCGCGCAACGTGGGCTGGACGTTCACGGGTGGAGCGGAAGGCGCGAGCGCGGTGCTGGGGATCATCGCCGGCTCGATGATCACCATCGCCGGCGTGGTCTTTTCGATGACCTTGGTGGCCCTTTCGCTGGCCTCGTCCCAGTTGGGGCCCCGTTTGCTGCGCACGTTCATGCGCAATACCGCCACCCAGGTCGTCCTCGGCACGTTCATCGCCACCTTCGTGTACTGCCTGCTCGTCCTCCGCACGATCCGCCGCGCAGAGGAGGTGACATTCGTCCCCCACCTGTCGGTCAGCCTGGGCGTGGTACTCGCGGTGGCAAGCGTTGGCGTGCTGATCTACTTCATCCACCATGTTTCCGTTTCCATCCAGGCCAACGAGATCGCCGCACGAATTGGCGCGGAGCTGATCGAGAAGGTCAGCCACCTGTTCCCGGAACAGGGCCAGCAGGAGGGTCCACGGGGACCCGTGGTCCCACCCGATGCAGCCTTCCTCGGGGCCTTCGACCGGGAAGCGCGGCCGGTCGCCGCCGACGGGGACGGCTACCTTCAGTTCATCGACGTGGACGCCCTGCTGGAACTGGCCACCGCGGAAGACCTGGTCGTTCGCCTGGAGCGCAAGCCGGGCAACTTTGTCGTGGCCGGTTTTCCCCTGGCGGTGATCTGGCCCGGAAGTCGGGCGACCGACCAACTCAGGACGCAGGTGCGGTCCCTCTTCGTCCTGGGTCACCAGCGGACGGCGGACCAGGACATCGAGTTCGCGGTGAATCAGCTTGTGGAGATGGCCGTCCGAGCCCTCTCCCCCGGGATCAACGACCCGTTCACCGCGATCGCCTGCGTCGACCACCTCGGATCCGCCCTTTGTCGTCTGGCGGCGCGGGACATGCCACCGTCGTTTTGCCATGACCCCCAGCATCAGCTTCGCTTGATGACGCGTCCCGACACCTTCCCGGACCTCGTGGACGCGGCGTTCAACCAGATCCGGCAATCTGGCCGCTCCAATGCGGCGGTGACCATCCGGCTGCTGGAAACGATCGCCGTGATCGTGCGATTCGTGCAGCGTCCAGAGGACCGCGCCATTCTCCTGCGGCACGCTGACATGATCGCCCGAGGGGCCAGGGAGGCCCTGCCCGAAGCCGAGGACCGCCGGGTCGTGGACGCGCGTTGGCAGGCGGTCATCGCGTTGTGCCGCGATGAGGCCGGGCGCTAGGAAACAGGGCGAGGCGACCCTGGCGGGGGCGGCCCCCTGCCTCGCATGGATCGCCGCAGACGCGCTCCCCTTATATTCCCCGCTCCAGCCCCCCAGGGGCATCACGCGGCGCAGGACGTGACCGGCTTCGCGAGCGGCCAATCCGGCTCGGTTGTCGAGGTGAGTGATGGGCGAGCACCAGACAGCGTCCGCGTCGTGAGCGACCTCCCCCGCCACCCTGAGCCGCGGGTAAATCCTTCGGACCTCTTCGTCATCGAAGACTATCGGCAGGTGTACGAAGCCGTGGCCCTGCCGGTCCTGGTCATCGATCATGTGTCCTGGCGCATCCTGGCCGTCAACGAAGCCGCCCTGAACCAGTATGGCTACGCGCGCGACGAGTTCGTGGGCCTGCCGGTGCTGGAGGTCCGTCCCCCCGAGGGGCAGGCAGAGGCCCGACAGGTGATGGCCGCGGCACCCCATGGCCTCTGGAGGGCCACGGCGGTCCGCCACCGCCGTAAGGACGGGTCGATATTCCAGGCCGATGTCTGGTCCCGGGATGCGGTCATTGACGGGCGATCGGTGCGGATCGCCACCATCCACGAGGTCACGGAGCGCCTCCTGCTCCAGCAGGAGCTCCAACAGGCCCAGAAGATGGAGGTCGTGGGCCGGCTCGCGGGCGGGGTGGCCCATGACCTCAACAACGCCCTCACGGCTATCATCGCGGGCTCCCACTTCCTGCTGGACACCTTTCGGGACGATCCCGCCGCCCGGCCCGATCTCGAGATGATCCTGAAGGCCGCCGACCGGGCGGCGCTGGTCACCCGGCACCTGCTGGCATTCAGCCGGCAGCAGGTCATGCGCGACCAGGTCTGTCCCCTCGCTGAGGTGGTCGAGCGCAGCGCGGCCCTGCTGGAGCACGTCCTCGATGATCACATCGAGCTCCGGACCCGGATCGACCCCGAGAGCTGGTCGGTACGGGTGGATACGATCCAGCTGGAGCAGGTGATCATGAACATGGCGGTAAACGCCCAGGATGCCATGCCGGGAGGGGGCACCCTCGTCCTGGACACGGCGAACATCGCGGTGTCCGCACGCGACGCCCTGAGGGACCCCAAGGTGCCCGCCGGGGAGTACGCCGTGCTGAGCATCCGCGACACCGGCGCCGGGATGGACGCCATCACCAGCGCCCGGGTCTTCGAGCCCTTCTTCACGACGAAGGACGCCTCCAGGGGCACCGGTCTCGGTCTTTCGATGGCCTACGGGATCGTCCGGCAGAGCAGCGGCTTCATCACGGTCGAGTCAGAGCCGGGAGCGGGGACGACGTTCCGGATCTTCCTGCCCCGGGCGGATCTGCCCGCCCGCGGCGCCGCTGTCCACGAGCCCGCGGCACCGGGAGGCCGCACGGTGCTGGTGGTGGAGGGCGACGACGCGGTGCGGCATTCCACCTGCCACGCCCTGGGGGGCCTGGGCTACCGACTGGTGGCCACCGCCTCCGCCGAGGAGGCGCTGGCCGTGGTGGAGGGGTTGGAGCAGCCCCCGGACCTGCTGGTGACCGCGCTGAACCTGCCCGGACTGGACGGCGAGGCACTGGCTGACCGCCTCCAGGCGTCAGTCCCCGGACTCGCCGTGCTCTTCCTGTCGGGCTACGCCCCGGAGGGGGATGACTACTTCAAGGACGTCGCGAACGGCCGGCGGCTCCTGCGAAAGCCCTTCTCCCTGGAATCGTTGATCGATGCCGTGCGTCAGGTGATCGCGACCTCCTCCTGAACCGGGGCGGGCAGCGGGCGTGGCGGGATGCGCGGCCGCCTCCAGCCGGGCGGCTGAACTGGTGAACGCGTCAGCACGCCGTTCGAGGGCTCCATGAACCCCACGAGGCACCGATGAGACTCCGCCTGCCGCACCCGCTGGTCCTGCTGCTCGCTGGTGTCGCCGTCGCCGCGGTGCTGACCTGGATCATCCCGGCCGGCAGTTACGAACGTCGCGTGCACGAAGAGACGGGTCGCGAGATCGTCGTCGGCGGCACGTACACCACGGTAGCTGCCGCACCGGTCTCCCCCTGGGGGGCCCTGATGTCGGTGCCACGTGGCATCGTCGCCGGTGCCGATGTCGTCCTGGTCGTGCTGCTGGTCGGCGGTGCCTTCGCGCTGCTCGACGCGCTTGGCCGACTGGTCGGCGCGCTCGTCGGGCGGACACGGCGTCCGCGCTGGATCGTGATCGGCGTCAGCCTCGGCTTCGCGACGCTCGGGTCACTCGCCAACCTGCACGAAGAAATCATCGCCCTGGTTCCCACACTGCTCATCCTCTCCGCCCGACTCGGCTTCGGTGCGGTCACGGCGCTCGCGATGAGCGTTGGGGCTGCCGTCGTCGGGTCGGCCTTTGGACCGACCAACCCCTTCCAGACCGGCATTGCCCTGCGCTTTGCCGAACTGCCGGCCCTGAGCCAGCCGGCACTGCGCTTCGGACTGCTCGGCGGGGCTGTTGCGGTCTGGATCCTGTGGACGCTGGCGATGGCTTCGCGGGATGATGTGCGCCCGGAGGTTGAGCACGCGCCACCCGCACCGGCGACCGCGCGGGACGGTGTGTTGCTCGCGCTGGCGGTGCTGCCCTTCGTCCCCTATGTGATTGGCCTCCTGCGGTTCGACTGGGGCTTCAACGAGCTGTCAGCGCTGTTCCTGGTGTCGGGT
>JBHEPH010000010.1:50384-67029 GCA_046260395.1 Gemmatimonadales bacterium | reverse complement strand
TGAACAGGATGAACAGGATGGTGGGGGCGAGATCCCGTAGGGGCTGGAGGGGGCGCACCTTCTGTGCGCCCCCGAAGATCGAAAGACCGCACGCGGAGGCGCGGAGGACGCGGAGGTAACGGACAGGATGAACAGGATGGAGGGATGGTCCGGGCGGTCCGGGCGGTCCGGACGGATTGGTGGCGAAAGCCACCTCAACAGGCCGAGCCCGAGGCGAGAGCCTCGGGATTCCCCTGGCATTCCGCTGTATATTCAGAGTCAGCTTCCGCAGCGAGGGGCCCAATGACGGTTTCGACATCGCCGGTACATAGCGATCCTGCCATTCTCGGCGGTACACCCGTGTTCGTCGGTACGCGCGTGCCGGTCGAGGTGATGTTCCAGTACCTCGAAGCCGGGGACAGCCTCGATCGGTTCCTGGCGCAGCATCCAACGGTTACCCGGGAACTCGCCGTGGCCGCACTCGAAGTCGCCCGGGGATCGCTGACGGCCCGTGCGCGTCCTGATTGATGAACAGCTCCCCGACCAGCTCACGGTCGAGCTGGTCGGCCACGACGTCAGGTCCGTCGGGCAGATGGGCTGGAAGGGGTTGGCCAATGGCGCATTGTTGACGCAGGCCAGCAAGCAGTTCGATGCACTGCTGAGCATGGACCGCAACATGCCAGCTCAGCAGGACATCTCACGCTACGCCTTGGGTCTCGTGCTGATCCGGGCCACCAGCAACCGTATCGAGACCCTCCGACCACTGATCCCTGACATACAGCGCGCGCTTGCGGCCATTCGGCCCGGCACGGTCGAGCGGGTTGGGGGCTGAGCCGCCATCTGCGCAGGGGGCCCGGCGTCAACGTGATCCCTCGCCCGAATAAACGCGGACGCACGCGGAGCCGCGGAGGGCGCGGAGGGCGCGGAGGCTACGGACAGGATGAACAGGATGGTGGGGGCGAGATCCCGTAGGGGCGAGGCATGCCTCGCCCGCGGGGCCGACAGGCCCGCAAGGGACGTCATCCCGAGCGAGGGCCGTCAGGCGTAGGGGCCGACCGTGGTCGGCCCTCGCGCCACGGGCCACGTTGAAAAAGGGAGCCCCTCTCAGCCCACCAGCACGCGCCGGCAAGATCCCTCACTCCGCTACGCGGAGTATCGGGATGACTCCGTGTGGTTGGCCCGGGGTGCGAATGGGGGTGGGGTGTGTCGTCTTCCACGATCAGGTTGCGGGCGGTGCGGTCTTCTGTGGTGGGGTGGTGGGGGATGAGTCCGATCGACAAGTCAGGCTCGACCCGGCAGCGCAGCGGTTGCTTGACCGGGCGTATCCATAGGGATACATTTCTCCATGGTCGCCTTCCTCCGGACCCCCGAGTTCGATACGTGGATGAACGGGCTGCGTGATCCAATAGGCAAGGCCCGCATTCTTGCCCGAATTCGGTCAGCCGAATCTGGCAACTTTGGTGACGCCGCCCCCGTGGGTGGCGGGATATTCGAGATGCGGATTCATGTGGGTCCGGGCTATCGCGTATACTACTGCCGGCGCGGGGATGTGATCTACCTGCTCCTCTGCGGAGGCGACAAGTCCTCCCAGCGCAAGGACATCCGCTCCGCGAAGCACCTCCTTGAGAGTCTGGACGGTCTGTCATGAAAAAGGTCCGCGCATTTGACGCCGCTGACTACCTGGATTCGGATGCCGTGGTCGCGGAGTATCTCAACGCGGCGCTTGAAGACGACAATCCTGATGTCTTCCTCCAAGCCATTGCCGACGTCGCCAAGTCGCGCGGCATGACGCAGCTCGCCAAGGACACCGGGCTCGGCCGGGAAAGCCTGTACAAGGCGCTCGCCCCTGGCGCGAAGCCGCGCTATGACACGGTGCTGAGGCTGATGCGGGCACTCGGGGTGGAGTTGCACACGACCCCGGCGCACACCGGCCGAGCCTGACACGGCGTTGCTGCCGCCAGCGGCCCAGCCGTACGGGCCGGGTTGGCGCCCACTCGCCAACGCCGCTGCGCCGGAACGCCAAGCCATTATGCCGCGGCAGTCCATGAACCAACCAAGCGAGCATACACAACATGAAAACGCTTTGGCATACGCTATTCATCGTTGGGATGTTATCGGGTACCGCCAGCATGGCGCATGCTCAGGTCCGCATCGCGCCGTACGCGTACGGTACGATGGGTATCAGCGCTACACGTAACGAGATACCTATTCAAACACAGCCTCCCACCAAAACGTCGTTCGCAGACACGCATGCCAGCCCAATGGCTGCCGTCGCTGCGGGCGTCCTTCTGGGGAGTTACATAGGTGTGGATGCGGGGCTCCGCTCCACATTAGGAATTGGCCGGCCGTTTCGCGCCATCAGCCTGGGGGCCCGGCTTCAATATCGTCAGATGTACACGCGATTCGGGGTCGGCCGCGTGCAGGGGTTCTCAGAAGTAGCGTGTGTTTCTTCCCCATGCCCGCGTCACGATAGCGAATGGACAAACGGCTTCGATTTCCAGGCTGGTGTTGTCGCCTGGCGCGGGAGCCTGAATGTCGGCCCCACGGTATGGTGGTCTCAATCGACGGGCAGCACCAAGCAATACCGGTCCGTCGGCGTGGGCGTCGTCGTGCATTTCCCCTGAATGCGGTGTGCATAGAACGCCCATGAACCACAGGTGAACGCCAGCGCGCTAGCACGAACGCGAAAGCGGACGGCCTCACGGACGTGAAAACCAGGAGATTGACGATGGGAAATGAAGACTTCGGCTCCCTCAGCGTCGACAGCCCTGCCACTACCCCTAGGTTCTCGTTTGGGCTCGCCTGGCTTGTTGTGGGGTTGGCTGTCTTCCTCGTCGGGGGGGTGACCCAGAACCTCTTCCTCGGCGGCGCTGCGATCTTCTCCGCGGGGGTGTCAGCGGCGCTACTTGTTGGGGCCGCGAGGAAAAAGCTCACCCAGGGGCGACCCGCCGCACTGCTCCCCGCGCAACTCCAGCAACTCCAGTCGGGGCTTCATGCCGCCCAGGCCGAGATCGAGCGGTTGCGAGAAGAACACGAGTTTGACCGTCAGCTCGGGCGCCCCTCGTCCGGTCCGTAGGCAGTCTCATCCTCACCGTGAGAGAGCCTTGGACTCGTTGGGACCACCGTGTGCCGGGGCGGGTGGTGACGTCACCCCTTCCCCGGTCGGCCACATGACCCTCCCTCTCCTCCTCACCACCCGGCTCCAGCCGCCGAGCCGGCAGGACGGCCAGGCGGATAGGCGGACAGGCGGACAGGCGGATGAGCGGATGGTATTGGGATCCCGAGGCTCGCGCCTCGGGCTCGGCATGCAGCGGCTCACGCCGCCGGGTATCGGCGCGTAAGCGCCACCCAGCCGAGCCCAGGCGTCAGCCTGGGGCACACACACTCCTCGCCGCTGCGCGGCGTTTCGGGACGACTCCGTATGGTCGGCCGGGGCGTCGCTGAAGCGACGGGGGGACTGGGGTGGCTGCCCAGTGTTCGTTGCAGAGCTATCCTCCAGTCCCCAGCAGGTATCGGTCCCTGAGGAGGTGTCCATGCGGTCCTACACCGCGGTGGTTGAGCGCGATCCCACGACCAAGTACTACGTTGGATACGTCGCCGGCTGGCCAGGCGCGCATTCGCAGGGCGAGAGCCTGGACGAGTTGCGCAAGAACCTTGAGGAAGTCGTGACGATGCTCCTCGAGGGCGGCGAGCCCCAACTGATATCCGAGTTCGTGGGGGTGCAGACGGTTCAGGTCGGCTAGCCCGTGGGGAGCATCCCAGTCCTGCGGCCCGGGAGGTCGTTGCGAGGCTGGAGCGGTTGGGCTTTCAGCTCGCGCGACAGCGCGGATCCCATCAACAATTCCGGCACCCCGATGGCCGGGCGACCACCCTCCCCTTTCACGGGAGCCGTGACATTTCCCCACTGTTGCTCCGACAGATCGCCCGGGACATTGGTCTCACCATCGAGGAGCTTCTCGGCGCGTAGCCGCCACCGACTGCCAGGATCCGCTGGTCGCTGAATCGGCGGGGATCTAATGGCTCCAGTCGCTTCAGCGACCACCCGTGGCCGAGCCGCGGGTTTACCCGCGATCACTCACGTACCCCGCCCAGCCCACCAGCACGCGTCGGCAAGATCCCTCACGCCGCTACGCGGAGTTTCGGGATGACGCCGTGAGCGGATGGGATGGACAGGATGGACAGGATGGACAGGTGTAGGGGCCGACCGTGGTCGGCCCTGGGGCGATGCCGACCCGCGGCGCGAGGGCCGACCACGGTCGTCAGGGCCGACCACGGTCGGCCCCTACGGGTGCGCACCACTCAGCCAACCATCACGAGGGGCATCTGCGTGCGGGCCCCGCGTCTACGCCGCCGGCCGCCCGGCCCCCCGGCCCTCCAGGCAACAGTCCACCGGACAGATGTCATGGCTCGGCCCCAGGCGCCCGAGCGAGCGGCGGACCGGCTGCGCCGTCATCCGTTCCAGGATCAGTTCCCGCAGCGCCCTAATGAAGGCCGGATGCGTCCCGACCGAGGGCGCGCGCACGAAGCCCAGCCCCAGCTCAGCGGCACGGTCCTTCGCCTCGTGGTCCAGGTCAAACAGGACTTCCATGTGATCGGACAAGAAGCCGATCGGCAGCAAGACCACATCCGACACAGCCGACGCCGCCAGGTGCTCCAGATGGTCTCCGATGTCGGGCTCCAGCCAGGGCACCTGGGGCGGGCCGCTGCGACTCTGGTAGGCCAGGCTCCACCGAGTGACCCCGGCCGCCTCGGCCACCAGCCGGCTCGCCTCCTGCAGCTGGACTTCATAGGCACTGTGACGAGCCATCCCGGCCGGGATGCTGTGCGCCGTGAACACCACGTGGGCCCCGGCACGGCGCCCGGCCTCGATCGTGGCAAGCGCCTCCTGCAGTCCCGCCACATTCGCCTCGACAAACCCTGGATGATTGTAGAACACCCGAAGCTTGTCGAAGGTGGGAGCGCCCTCTCCAATCGCCTCGCAGGCCCGGATGACATCCTCCCGGTACTGCCGGCACCCCGAGTAGCAACTGAACGCCGAGGTGACCAGCGCCAGGGCGTGGCGCACCCCGGCGTCGCGCATGTCACGAATCGTGTCCTCAAGGTACGGATGCCAGTTGCGGTTGCCGAAGTAGATGGGAAGCGCCGGGCCGTGGCGGGCCAGCTCTGCCTCCAACGCGGCAATCAGCGCCAGGTTCTGGGCGTTGATCGGGCTGACCCCGCCAAAGTGCTGGTAGTGCTCCGCCACCTCGAGCAACCGGTCGCGGGGGACGCCGCGCCCGCGTGTGGCATTCTCCAGGAACGGCATGACGTCGTCGGGGCCCTCGGGACCCCCATAGGAAACCAGCAGCACGGCATCGTACTGCCGGGGCTCCAGCTGCACCAGCGGCCCGCCACGCACTTCGGCGCCCTGGATGCTCATGTCCCCTTCCCTTCCCGCGCCTCGGCGCGGAGCGCGCGCCCGAAGGCGGCAATCGTGAGTTCAAGCTCTGCCGCACCGTGTGCCACCGAGAGGAATGCCGATTCGAACTGGGACGGCACCCAGTACACGCCGTCCTCAAGCAGCCGGCGGAAGACCCGGCCGAACAGGGCGCGGTCGGCACGATCGGCGCTCGACCAGTCGGTTACCGGCTGGTCGACAAAGAACACCGTCAACATGGTGCCCACCTGCTGGACCTGGACCGGCACACCCGCCGAGGCGGCCTCCCGGGTGATCCCCGCCGCCAGCTCCCGCGCGGCAGCACCGGCACGATCCCAGACGCCCGGTTCCGCCAGGCGGGCGAGGGTGGCCAGGCCGGCCGCCATCGTCACCGGATTGCCGGCCAGTGTCCCCGCCTGATAGACCTTGCCCGCCGGAGCCACGAGCGACATGATGTCGCGCCGGCCGCCGTAGGCGCCCACCGGCAGGCCGCCGCCAATCACCTTGCCCAGCATCGTCAGGTCCGGCGTAACTCCGTACAGGGCCTGCGCGCCACCGGGATGGACGCGGAACCCGGTCATGACTTCGTCGAAGAGCAGCAGGGCACCGTGCCGCTCGGTGATGGCCCGCAGGCCCTCGAGAAAGCCCGGCAACGGCGGCACCACGCCCATGTTGCCGGCCACCGGCTCCACGATGATGGCGGCGATCTGCTCCCCCTGGCGGGCAAAGAGCTCCTCCACCGCCGCCAGGTCATTGAATGGCGCCACGATGGTGTCGGCCGTCGCACCGCGGGTGACGCCCGGCGAGTCGGGCAGGCCGAGCGTGGCGACGCCGGAACCCGCCTGGACCAGGAGCTGGTCGGCGTGACCGTGATAGCAACCGGCGAACTTGAGGATCCCGTCACGCCCGGTGAACGCCCGCGCCACCCGCAGGGCGCTCATGGTGGCCTCGGTGCCCGAGTTCACGAAGCGGAGCATCTCGAGCGACGGCACCGCCTGCTGCAGTGCCCGCCCCATCTCCACTTCGAGCGGGCTCGGCGCGCCGAAGCTGGTGCCGCGGCCGGCGGCCTCGCTGATCGCGGCGATCACCTCGGGCGGGGCATGACCCAGGATCAACGGCCCCCAGGAGAGGACGTAGTCCACGTACCGCCGGTTGTCCACGTCGGTCAGCCAGGCCCCCGCGCCATGCCGGATGAAGAGCGGCTCACCGCCGACGGCCTGGAAGGCGCGCACCGGCGAGTCCACGCCGCCGGGGAGCAGCCGGAGCGCCTCGGCAAAGAGCGCCTGGGAGCGCGGCCCGCTCATGCGGCCTCCACGTGGGTGGCAGCCCGGTCGGCGGCGTCCCAGCCGGCAGTGATGCAGTCGGGAATGCCCACCCCCCGGTACGATGCCCCAGCCAGCAGCAGCCCGGGCGCGAGGGCAAGGCGCTCGGCTATCCGCTCGAGCCGGGCCTCATGGCCGAGCGTGTACTGCGGCATCCCCCGCGGCCATCGCGTCACCTTCACGAGCGTGGGGGGTGCCGTGATGCCGTGGATCGCGGCCAGCTCTTCGCGAGCCCAGCGGGTCAGGGTGTCGTCGGATTCGCCCAGCAGCTCCTGCTGCCCGGCGCGGCCGACGAAGGCACGAATCAACACCGTGTCCTCCGGCACGCGCTCCGGAAACTTGTTGGAGGTCCAGGTGCAGGCGACGATCCGCCCATTCTCCGCCCGCGGACTCACGTAGCCATACCCCGCCAGCGGATTCAGCACCGCCGCCTTCGGAAACGCCAGCGACACCGTCGCGGTGGACGCAAAAGGGATTTCGGTCAGGACCTGCGCCAGCGCGGGGTCGTGCGCGGCCACCAGCTCCGCGGTGACATGCGCGGGCGTCGCGACGATGACCGCGGTCGTCTCGAGGGTCGTGCCATCGGACAGCGCCACCTGGAACGATCCGTGCTCGGTCCGCCAGAGCCGCTGGCCGCGCACCCCAAGGCGGACGCTTGCGGCGGGCACCCGGGCGGCGAGCGCGTCCACGAGTTCGCCAAGGCCACCGGGAAGTGTCACGAACCCTGCGGGCGCGCGCGAGGCGGCCGGTGGGCGGCGGCGGGCCGCGAGCATGCCGCGGAGCAGGCTCCCGTGGGTGGCCTCCATGGCGCGCAACTGGGGAAAGGTCGCGTCGAGACTGAGTTCATTGCCATCACCGGCATAGATGCCGCTCAGCAGCGGCTCCATCAGGTATTCCCACGCCTCCGCCCCGAAGCGGCGGCGGGCGAAATCGGCCACCGACTCCGGTGTGGTGGCTCGGCGGCGCGGAACGCCAAGCTCCAACCCCGCCCGGATCCTGCCAGCCACCGAGAGGATTCGCGTCGTCATCAGCGGCATGACGCGTGATGGAACCAACCCGCTGATGCCGTCGGGAATCGGGTGAAGGCGCCCACCGCGCTTGATGAAGCTGCGGCGCAGTTCGGGATTGGTCGGCGTGACGCGATCCTCCAGCCCGAGGTGCCGGCAGAGCGCCATCCCGCCGGGCTTCATGGCCAGGAAGCAGTCGGGCCCTCCCTCCAGCACGAACCCGTCCCGGCGCTCCGTGCGGATCTTGCCGCCAAGCCGGGGCTCCGACTCCACCAGGAGCACGGCCTCAGGTCCGAAGCGCGACGCCAGGCGTTCGGCGGCCACGAGGCCGGTGATCCCGCCCCCCAGGACCAGGGCGCGCAGCGTCATGCGGACGGCCGCGCGGCGCTGTACTCGTGGACCATCTCCACGACCGCCCGCACCCGGTCTACCGGCGTCGGGGGCAGGATGCCATGGCCGAGGTTGAAGATGTGGCCCGGGCGGCCGGCCGCCTGGTCGAGGATCGCCACGACGCGCCGCCGCAGTTCGGGCAGCGGCGCAAAGAGCGCCACCGGATCGAGGTTACCCTGCACCGCACGGTCGCCGCCAAGGCGGCGCCAGCCGTCATCGAGCGGCGTGCGCCAGTCGAGCCCGATCACATCGCCACCCGCTTCCGTCATGCTCTCGAGCAGGTGATCGGCGCCGACGCCGAAATGAATGCGTGGCACCCCCAGGCCCGCGAGCCGCTCAAAGAGGGCGCGCGAATGCGGCAACACGTAGGCGCGATAGTCCGCCGCGCTGAGCTGGCCGACCCAGCTGTCGAAGACCTGCACGGCCTGCACGCCGGCCGCCACCTGGGCCGCGAGGAAGTCGCCCACCACGACGGTGAGTCGTGCAAGCAGTTGGTGCCAGAGCTCCGGCGCCTCATACATCATGCGCTTGCTCTCCAGCAGGTGGCGGGACGGGCCGCCTTCGATGGCGTAGGTGGCCACGGTGAACGGCGCACCCGCGAAGCCGATCAGCGGCACACCCGGTGAGAGTTCTCGCCGGACCAGACGAATCGCCTCGAGCACGGAGCCCAGGTCCGCGGCCGGGTCCACCGGGCGGAGCGCCTCCAGATCCGCAGCTTTCCGGATGGGGTTGTGAATCGCCGGACCCTCCCCCGCGACAAACTCCAGGTTCAGGCCCATCGGCACCAGCGGCAGCAGGATGTCGGCAAAGAGGATGGCCGCGTCCACCCCGAGCCGGTGCACCGGCTGCATGGTGACCTCGGCGGCCAGCTCAGGCTGCGCGCAGATCTCCAGCAGGGTGTGATGCGCCCGGATGGCCCGGTACTCGGCCATGTAGCGTCCGGCCTGGCGCATGAACCAGACGGGGGTGACGCTGGCAGGCTGCCGCGCGGCAGCCAGGAGGAAGGGCGCCTCCACCACAGGGGGCGCACTCACAGCCAGGCGTCCAGCGCATCGAGGCTGGCCTGGTACCGGCCGGCGTGCAGCGGCCAGTCCCGCTGCGTGTAGATCCGCGCCTCGGTGGCACGGAGTTCGTTGACCAGTGCCATGAACCGGCGGAGGTCTTCCGTTTCGTAGACCACCACGAACTCCTGGTCCTGGAGGCCAAAGGAGTAGAGCAGCAATTGGGTGATGTCCTTGTACTGCGTCCCGACCTTGATATGCCCGGCCATCATCTGCCCGCGTGCCTCCCGGTCGAGCTGGTACCACGAGGCCGTCTTGACGAACGGGTAGGCGATCAGGAAGGGCATCCGCCCGGGCGTGAACGGATCGAGCTCCTGGGTGGAGCGCACCTTGGTGTACTGTGAGGGCCTGGTGTAGCCCCAGAGCGTCTCGCGAAGGGTCACGTATCGCCGCACCGGGCCGATGGCGGCCGCGTATCCCGCAAAGAAACGCTCGGTGGCGGCCGGCCCCGCGTCAGCGGACGCACTCCAGAGGAGCAGGTCGGCGCCGGCCTCCAGCCCCGCCACCTGGTAGAGGTGCAGGGCGTCCGCGGTCTCGCCCAGCTTGCCGAGCCAGTTGGCGCGGACCTGCCGGCGTTCCGCGGCGGCCAGCTGCCAGTACTCCGGGGAGAAGGTGGCCACGGCGAAGTGGTTGAGCATTTCGGGGGTCTGTTCGGCCATGCGGGGCTCCAGGGCTACTCGGCCAGCCAGCGGGCGGCGTCGAGGGCGTGATAGGTCAGGATCATGTCGGCGCCGGCGCGCCGGATGGCCGTGAGGATCTCGAGGGTGACGCGGCGTTCGTCGAGCCAGCCGTTCGCGGCGGCCGCCTTGACCATCGCGTACTCGCCGCTGACGTTGTAGGCCGCCAACGGCATCTCCGGGTACCGGTCGCGGGTGGCCTTGATGATGTCGAGATAGGCCAGTGCCGGCTTCACCATCAGTCCGTCGGCACCCTCCGCCAGGTCCAGGGCGTGCTCCCGCATCGCTTCGCGGGCGTTCCCCGGATCCATCTGATGGGTGCTGCGGTCGCCGAACTGCGGGGCGCCGTCCGCCGCGTCGCGGAACGGGCCATAGAAGGCCGAGGCGTACTTGACCGAATACGAGAGCAGAGGCAGGTGCCCGTATCCCGCGGCGTCGAGCCCGGTGCGGATTGCCCCGACCATGCCGTCGAGCATCCCCGATGGTGCCACGACGTCCGCGCCGGCGCGGGCGTGCGACACGGCAATCCGCGCCAGCAGGTCCAGCGTCGGGTCGTTGAGCACGTAGCCCGCCGGGAGGCCGGGGTCATCGTGGCGACCGGTGCCGTTCACCAGACCGCAGTGCCCGTGGTCGGTGTACTCGCAGAGACAGACGTCGGTCATCACCACCAGCGAGGGTGCCGCGGCCTTCAGCGCCGCCACCGCCTGCTGCACCCCGCCGTCGGCGGCCCACGCCCCGCTGCCTTCGGCATCCTTGCTCCGCGGGATCCCGAAGAGGATGACACCACCCACCCCGGCAGCCTCGAGGGTGCGCGCCACGCCGGCCATCGCGGAGACCGGGTACTGGAATACTCCCGGCATCGAGGCGATGGGCCGCGGGGCGTCTGCCGCTTCATGCACGAAGAGCGGCGCGATCAGGTTGGCCGGGGCCACGGTCGTCTCGCGCACCAGGGCGCGGAGGGCCGGGGTCAGCCGCCAGCGGCGGGGGCGCATTGGCATCACGAGAAATGCGCCTCGAGCGCCGCGACGAGGGAGGCGGACGTGGCTTCGGGGGATTGCAACGGCTCGGGCAATGCCAGTTCCCGCACCGCCTCCGCCGTGACCGGGCCGATGCACGCCACGACGGTTCCGCCCAGCACCGCGGACGCCTCGCCACCCATCGCCGCTGCGAAGTTCCGCACCGTGGACGGTGCCGTGAAGGTGATCGCGTCCACCCCTTCGCGCAGCAGCGCCCGGTCGGAGGCTGCCACCGCTGCGGGAACGGTCCGATACACGGTCAGCGCCTCCACGGCGGCGCCGGCGGCCTCGAGCGCCTCCACCGTCGCGTCGCGTGCCAGGTCACCGCGGGGCAGCAACACCCGGGCCCCCGCCAGATCGGGCATGGCGCCCGCCAGGGCGTCCCCCTGGAAGGTGGTGGGAAGCACCGGCACCGCTGCGCCGCGCGCCGAGAGTGCCGCAGCGGTGGCGGGGCCCACCGCGGCCGTGCGCAACCCCGCTGGCAGCTCGATGCCCAGGTGCCCAAACCGTTCCCAGACCGCGGCCACGGCGTTCGCGCTGGTGAAGACGATCCAGTCATACCGATCGAGCGCGCCGAGCGCAGCGTCGACGGCCTCCCAGCCCACCGGAGGGGCGATGGCGATGGTCGGTATCGGCAGCACGGTGGCACCCCGGGCGGTCAGCAGGTCCGCCAACGCACCTGCCTGGTGCCCGGCTCGCGTCACCACGACCGTCCGGCCCCGAAGGCCACTCATGGCAGCAGCGCTCCCGCCCCTTGCGCCAGCGCCTGATCGGCGAGCTTCCGACCCAGTGCTACGGCCTCCTCAGGCGGTGCACTTCCCGCGACGGTGATTCGCAGGCCGCCGTCCTCGGAGGCCACGAGGCCGTTCAGGTGGAGCGCGCCCCAGCGTGCCCGGCCCAGCGCCGCAATCGGCGCGGTGCAGCCACCACCCAGTCCGGCCAGGAAGGCTCGCTCGGCATCGGTTTCCTGACGCACCATCGGTTCCTCGAGCGGTGCCAGCAAGGCGCGAGTGGCGGCGGCGTCGGCGCGGCACTGCACCGCCAGCGCTCCCTGTCCCGGTGCCGGGAGCATCTGGTCGGGCTCGAATCGCTGGGTCACCAGTTCCGTCAAGCCAAGGCGCGCAATCCCGGCGGCCGCGAGGACGATTGCGGCGAACCGCCCCTCGGCGACCTGGCGCACCCGCGTGTCGATGTTGCCGCGCAGCGGCGCGAGCCGCAGGTCGGGGCGGTGGGCGCGCAACTGCGCACTGCGGCGCGTGCTGCAGGTGCCCACCACCGCCCCCTCCGGCAGCGTGTCGAGGGTCCAGCCGGCCGCCGAGAGCAACGCGTCCCGCGGGTCTTCCCGACAGCCAATCGCGGCCAGGATGAGGCCCGGGGTGAGGTCCACCGGCACGTCCTTCAGGGAGTGCACCGCGAGGTCGATTTCACCCCCGCGCAGGGCGTGTTCCAGCGCATCGGTGAACACGCCACGTCCCCCGAGCACCGGGAGTGGCGTCTGGACATCGCGGTCACCGTGGGTGGTGAGCACCAGCTCCGAACAGATCAGGCCGCGATGGGCCGACTCCAGGCGCTGGCGAACGAGTGCGGTCTGCCAGCGCGCCAGTGTGGACCCCCGAGTTCCAATCCGGAGGGTGTGGGTGAGGAACGCCGTGGTCACGCCGGCCCCGCCGGGCGGTCATCGCCATTGCCGGTGAGTCCGAACAGCTGCTGGAGCGCCGTGGCGTAGTGTCGGCACTGTGCCGGATCAGTCTCGGTGCGGAGGCGGGCTGAGGGGCCGTGGAGGAGCTTGGCGACGATGGAGCGGGAGAGCTGGTCGAACTCCTCGCGGAGCGCCGGATCGGCGTCCGGATGTCGGCGGAGCAACCGCTCCACTTCCCGCCGCCTGATTTCCTCGCCGCGGGCATGCATGGCGGAGAGGACGGGGCGCATTTCGGCGCCCTGCAGCCAGGCCTGGAACTGGGTGACTTCCTGCTCGATGATGGCCTCCACCCGCGGGCGCTCGGATTCCCGGGCCTGCCGGTTCAGATCCACCCGCGCCTGCAGGTCATCGAGATCGAAGAGCCGCACCCCGTCCAGCGCGCGGACGTCGGGTTCGATGTCCCGCGGCATCGCCAGGTCGAGGCAGACCAGCAGAGGCCGGCCCGAGCGTCCGGCCATCGCCTCTTCCACCATGGCTCGGCTGAGGACTGCGTACGGGGCCCGGGTCAGGCAGATGACGGCGTCCGCACCGCGCAGCAGGCCGGACAATGCGGACCACGGTGCTGCCGCACCGCCCATAGCCTGCGCCAGTTCCTCGGCGCGGTGCAGGGTCCGGCCGACCACCTGGATGGCGCCGACTCCGCGCCTGTGGAGGATGTCGGTCACCAGGCGCGCCATCGAACCGGCGCCCACCACGACCACCGTCGCGTCGGCCAGGTTCGGCAGCTGGCCCTCCAGCAACCGGACGCCCTCGCTCGCGACGCTGGTCGCCGCTCGACCGATCCCGGTCTCCACCCGCGCCCGGCGGCCCGCACGAATGGCGGCGCGGAATGCCGCATCAAGGATCAGGCCGGTCGTCCCGGCATCGGCCGCCAGGCCATGCGCGGTGACCACCTGCCCCAGCACCTCCGACTCGCCGACGACCATCGATTCGAGGCCCGCCGCGACCCGGCAGAGGTGCGCCACGGCCTCGGAACCTGAGCGGACCTGGAGATGCTCGCGCAGCGCCGCGGGCATCTCGGCCCGGCCGCCGAGCAGCAGCTGCTCCGCATGGGGGGGCACGGCGGTGAACCGGTCGGATGGCCCGCGGGAGGCCACATACAGTTCGGTACGATTGCAGGTGGAGATCAGGGCCACCTCGCCGATGCCGGCCGACCAGGCCCGGTCCCGATCCCATTCCATCAGTGTTCGGCGAGTCGTCTCGCGATCGAGGGCCACGGCCTCGCGCAGAGCCACCGGAGTGGAATGATGGCTGACACCGAGGCAGAGTACCGGCATATACTCGCAGGCTGGGGAGATTTCCGAACGATACGGACCCCCGGAAACGCCCACAATTCGCAGAAATCACACCGTAATGCTACGGGTGCGCGCCTGCCTCCCAATGGCCACATTGGGGTGCTGGCCGTGTCAGGGCGTTCCCCCCAGTCGCAGACGGAGACTCCACGATGACTCCCGCCGCACACCCGCATGCCGCTGCGATGGACCTCGATACCCCGCTGGTTGGGGCCCCCTTCCCTGGCCTGGTCTACGCCAAGGCACCTCGCAATGTCTATTGGGAAACCACCATCGCCTGCGACCTGGCCTGCCGCCATTGCCGCGCCGATGCCATCTCCGTCGCGCCCCCCGGTGAGCTGACCACCGCCGAGGCCCGGATCCTGATGGACGACGTCAAGGCCATGGGCTCGATGCTGATCCTGACCGGGGGCGATCCGTTGAAGCGCCCGGACCTCTTCGACCTGATCAGCTACGCGCGCAGCATCCACCTGCCGATCTCCATCACGCCCAGCACGACGCCCAGCCTGACGGAGGATGCCGTGGCCCGGTTCCGGGCGCTCGGCGTGGCGGCGATGGGGGTCAGCCTGGACGGGCCCGACGCCGAGATCCACGACACCTTCCGCGGAGTCGTTGGCACCTTCCAGCACTCCCAGAATGCCCTGGCCTGGGCACGCCAGCATGCCCTGCCCGTCCAGATCAACACCACGGTGACGCGTGACACCCTGCCGCACCTGCCGGCGATGTACGCGCTGCTCCGCGACCACGCCAGCCCGCCGGTCAGGCGCTGGAGCCTGTTCATGTTGATCCCGGTGGGACGCGGGGCCCAGCTGGCGGCCCCCACACCGGAGGAGGTCGAGGAGTTGTTCGGCTGGGTCTACCGAACCGCAACCGAGGCCCCCTTCCACATCAGCACGGTGGAGGCCCCGCAATACCGGCGCTTCTGGATCCAGCAGCAGCTGCGGGAGGGAACGCCGGAATCCGGGTTGCCACGAGTCGCCAAGCGAATGGGGTTCGGGGTGCGGGACGGCAACGGCGTCATCTTCGTGAGCCACACCGGGGATGTCTTTCCGGCAGGATTCCTACCGAACCCCCTCCTGGGAAACGTGAGAACCACCCCGGTCTCGGAGATCTATCGCACCGCGCCGGCCCTGCTGGCCATGCGCGACATGGACCGGCTCGAGGGACGGTGCGGCCGCTGCGAGTTCCGGTGGCCCTGCGGCGGGTCGCGCGCCCGCGCCTGGGCCACCACGGGCAACCTGCTCGGCTCCGACCCGCTGTGCGTGCACCAGCCGGCCTTGGCATCAACCGGGGCCTGACCTGCCGGGCGGGGGTCCGGATGCGTTGTAGCCCCCCCCGCTCCTCCGCTATCTTGCAGGGGTTCCGCGTGCAGTCCCTGATTGGAGCCCCGAATGACCGACACCCTCGCGCCGCTGGCACTGACCAACCTCTCGGAAGAAGAAGTCATGTTCCGCGACGCGGTGGCGGAGTTTGCCGCCACCGAGATCGCGCCGCACGTCCACGAGATGGATGCGGCCGCCAAGTTCCGCCCCGACATCATCCCGAAGTTCTTCGAGATGGGCCTCATGGGTATCGAGGTGCCCGAGACGCACGGCGGCTCCGGCGGCTCGTTTTTCCTGGCGGTCATTGCCATCGAGGAACTCGCCAAGATCGATGCCTCCGCGGCGATCTACGTGGACGTCCACAACACCCTTGTCAACAACTGCCTCCTGCGCTGGGCCAGCGACGAGCAGAAGGCGCACTACTTCCCCCGGATGACCAGCGGCCTGCTCGGCGCCTTTGCGCTGAGCGAGCCCGCCAGCGGCAGCGACGCCTTTGCCCTTGAGTGCAAGGCCGAGCTGAAGGGCGATCACTACGAACTGACCGGGCGGAAGTTCTGGATCACCAATGGCGCCGAGGCCGGGATCTTCCTGGTCTTCGCCAATGTGGACCACTCGAAGGGCTACAAGGGCATCACGGGCTTCCTGGTCGAGAAGGACTTCGAGGGCTTTGCGGTGGGCAAGAAGGAGGACAAGCTGGGCATTCGCGCCTCCAGCACCACCGAATTGATCCTGGAGCAGTGCAAGGTGCCGGTGGGCAACGTCCTCGGCCCGGTGGGCCTCGGGTACAAGATCGCCATCGAAACCCTGAACGAGGGCCGGATCGGCATCGGGGCGCAGATGATCGGCGTGGCCCGCGGTGCGCTGGATGCGACCATCGCCTACGTGAAGGAACGCCAGCAGTTTGGCAAGGCCATCGCCGAGTTCCAGGGGGTGCAGTTCCAGTTGGCACAGATGGGCACCGACCTCGAAGCCGCCCGCCTGATGGTGTACAATGCCGCCCGCTTGAAGGATGCGGGACACCCCTTTGCCCAGGAGGCGGCGATGGCCAAGCTGTTCAGCTCCCAGGTGGCCGATCGGATTACCTCCCAATGCGTTGAATTGTTTGGGGGTTACGGCTATTCCAAGGAGTACCCGGTCGAGAAGTACTACCGGGATGCCAAGATCGGCACGATTTATGAGGGTACCAGCAACATGCAGCTGCAGACGATCGCGAAGGGCATGTTGAAGTAGGGGCGAGGCATGCCTCGCCCGTTCGGCTGGACCAACCGACTACGCAAGGGGTGACCGGTGAATCTGGGCAGGCGAGGGGCCGGTGTGTTAGCCGGGATGGCACTCTTCGGAGTGGCCATCCCGAGTACCGCGCCTGCGCAGTTCGCCACCCCCGCCAACGCGCCAGCCCCCTCCCTGCAACAACAGATTGACGAATGGTACCGCCGGGCCAGCCAGCTCGCCCCCGGCACGTGG
>JBHEPH010000010.1:37272-50374 GCA_046260395.1 Gemmatimonadales bacterium | reverse complement strand
CATCTGGGGCATGAACCCCACCACCCCACTGATCCCCGCCTCCACGGTCAAAATTTTCACCACAGGCTACGCACGCACCATCGTCGGTGCGGAGGCCCGCCGGGCCACCCGGGTGGTGGGCCAGGGTGAGGTGGATCCCAATACCGGCACCTGGAGCGGGAACTGGGCGCTGGAGCTCAACGGCGACTTCACCCTGGAGCGGCCTGGCAAGACGGGACCGACCCTGGTGGATCTGGCGACCCAGCTGGCCAGCCGGGGCATCCGCCGACTCACCGGTCCGTTCACGATCGTCAGCGAGACCGGTGAACCGGCAGCCCGATACCCGGCCGCCTGGGCCGATCGGCACCGTGGGAGGCTGTTCGCCCCGCCGGTGGGACAGCTGATCGTCAACGAGAATACCGTCAGCTTCCGGGTGGCCCCGAACCGGGTCCTTGGCCGCGCCCCGACCATCGTGGCGGAGAGCCCGATGGGCCTCGCCCTGCTGATCACCAACAATGCACGGACGGTGCAGGGCCGCACCAGCGCACTCCGGTTGACCGCCAACAGCGACGGGGGCTGGGTCCTTTCCGGCACCATCGGCAGCCGGGCCGGCCAGCGCGGCCTGAGCGCAGTCTCCACCAATCCGGGTGCCCTTCTCGAAGCCGCCTGGCGCCAGGCGCTTCAGCAGGCAGGCATCGAGTGGACCCCCGCCGAGCCGATCGGCAACGCCGGGGCTGCACCAGTCCGACTGGTGTTGGCCGAAGTCCAGTCCATGCCCTACGACTCGATCGCGGTGGAGGTCAATTCCCGCAGCAACAACCTCGGCGCCGAGTCGCTGCTCCGCTGGGCCGCCGGTGAAGACCCGCACCTCGCGGCGGCGGAATTGACCCGCTACGTGCGCCAGGTCACCGGTGACCCGCTGGGCGTGAGCCTGGTGGATGGCAGCGGTCTCTCGGAGCAGGACCGTGCCAGCGCCTGGAGCTTCATTGCCTACCTGGCCCGGGCCCCATACCTGCCCGGGGGACGAAACTTTGCCTCGTTGCTCCCGGCCAACGGCCAGGGGACGCTGCGTACCCTGACGACGGGCTTCCCGGGTGAGGGCGTCGTGCGTGCCAAGACTGGCACACTTGCCAATGTGGCCTCGGTCAGTGGGTACCTCGGCAGTCGTGACGGCGTGCTCCTGGTGAGCATCCTCTACAACGGATCACGCACCGCCGCCGCGCGCGCGGAGCAGTGGCGCCTCTTCCGTATCCTCGGCGCGGACGGCATGCTGATCCCGACCGAGTCCGACATCTTTGGCGGTCAGCTCGGCGGACAGATCGCCCCGCTAGGATCTCGGCCACCCGCACGGCCGTGACCCCTGAACGAGCCATGCTTCTGGTAGCGGCACGCACCATGCTTCCCCTGCACCTCTCGCCCGGGCGGCACGCGCACGCATGACCCGCGTCCTGTCGCTCGTCCCCGCGGCCACGGAGATCGTGGCCGCCCTTGGCGCGGGGAGCTCACTGGTCGGCATCTCACACGAGTGCGACCACCCGCCCTCCGTGCTCCATCTCCCGCGGGTCACCGCGACCCCGGTGGATGTCAGCCGCCCCGGACCCGAGATTGATGCCGAAGTCCGGCGACTGGCTGAGAGTGGCCAGCCGGTCATCACGGTGGATGCGGCGCTGGTGAAGTCGTTGCGGCCAGATCTGGTGATTGCGCAGTCGCTCTGCGACGTCTGCGCGGTCGGGTCTGGCCAGGTGCAGCCGCTGGCGGACACGCTCCCGGAGGGTGCCGCGGTGCTTTCATTGACGGGCACGACAATCGCCGGAGTCGAGGACGACATCCGTCGTGTTGCGGGGGCGCTGGACCTTGCCGCAGAGGCGGATGAGTTGATCGGGGGGATGCGCTATCGCCTGCGGCGCATGGCACCGTCCCCTGGCACGACCCGGCCCCGTGTGGTCTGCGTCGAGTGGCTCGATCCGCTCTACCTGGCCGGCCACTGGGTGCCTGAACTGGTGGCTGCCGCCGGTGGTGAGGATATCGGGGGGAAGGCGGGGGAGAAATCCCGGCGCCGCGCGTGGGCCGAGGTGGTCGCCATGCGCCCGGATGTGATCCTGGTGATGCTCTGCGGCTTCAGCGTGCCCCGGGCCCAGCAGGAGTGGGCGGCGTTCGCGAGGGCCAACCCGGGCACGATCGCCATGCTGGGCGCCGTGCCGGTGCGGTTCGTGGATGGCAACGCCTATACGTCGCGCCCCGGGCCGCGGCTGGTGGAGGGGGCGGAGCAGATTGCGGCGACCCTGAAAGAGGTAAGAGGTGAGAGGAGGGTGTGACCGGGCATTGTGGTACTCCGCGGGGGTCGGCCCACGGTCGGCAAGATCCCTCGCCCTCGCTGCGCGAGGATCTCGGGATGACTCCGTGTGATGGCCCAGCCTTTCTCCTCTTACCTCTTACCTCTCACCTCTTACCTTTTCGACGAACCGATCCACATCCTCCGCCGTGGTCGTCCAGGACGCCATCCAGCGCACCTCGCCTGTGGCCTCGTCCCAGACGTAGAAGAGGAACTCCTCCAGCAGGCGCTCCCGCAACGCCGGCTCCACCACCGCAAAAACGGCGTTGGCCTGCACCGCCTGGGTGATCCGCACGCCTGGCACCCCGCGCACCCCGTCGGCCAGCCGGCGCGCCATGGCGTTGGCGTGACGGGCCAGCTCCAGATAGCGGTCGTCCTCGAGCAGCGCCAGGAACTGGGCGGCCAGGAACCGCATCTTGGACGCCAGCTGCATTCCCTGCTTGCGGATGAAGGGGAAGGTGGCCGCCACCGACGGATCCAGAAAGACCACCGCCTCCGCACCCAGCGCGCCGTTCTTCGTGGCGCCAAAGGTGACGACATCCACGCCCACATCGCGGGTGAAGGCGCGCACCGGCAGATCCAGCGCCGCGGCCGCGTTGGCCAATCGCGCGCCGTCCATGTGCACGCGCAATCCCTCCGCTCGTGCCAGGGTCGTGATCGCCTGCAGCTCCTCAACGGTGTAGACGGTGCCGTACTCGGTGGACTGCGTCACCGAGACCACCCGCGGTTGGACCACATGCTGGTCGCCGATCCGCTTGAGTTGGCTCCGAACCAGGTCCGGCGTCAGCTTGCCGTCTGGCGCGGAAACGGTGAGGAGCTTGGCCGCGGCAAATCGCTCCGGTGCGCCGCACTCATCCACCGCGATGTGGGCCACGTCGGTGCAGATGACCGCCTCCCACGGCTGGAGCAACGCCTGAAGGCCGAGCACGTTGCCGGCGGTGCCGTTGAAGACGAAATGGACCGACGCCTCCCCGCCGAACAGCGCCCGCACCTTGGCTACCGCCTCGGCAGTGACGGGATCGTCTCCGTACGCCGGGACCGGACCGTCGTTGACACGGGCCAGTGCTTCCAGCACGGCGGGATGCGCGCCGAAATGGTTGTCCGAGGCGAAACTGAACCGGCCGGGCATCAGGCTTCGTCCGGCGTGGCGCTGTCAGGCAGCTTGTCTTCCCAGAGCGCCAGGACGTTGCCGTCCGGGTCGGCAATCATCGCCATGATCCCCCAGGCCTGCTGGGTCGGCTCGTTGATGAAGCGCACGCCCCGGTCATGCAGCACGCCGCAGATGTGCAGCAGCCCCTCGACCCGCAGGGTGATCCCGGTATGACGTCCCACCAGCGCCTTCGCTTCGGGATGATTGGCCGGGTGCACCGACAGGTGGGTTCCCTCCGCGAAGAACTCCCCGCCGAACGAACCGGATTTCTCCAGCGGCAGCCCGAGCGTGTCGCCGTAGAACGCCAGGGCGGCCTCGATGTCGTTGACGAAGATCGCGATGCTGTACAGGGTAGCAGGCATAAAGTCGGGATGGAGGAGTGAGAAGCGAGAAGCAAGAAGCGAGCAGCAGGTCAGCGCTGACACGAGTCAATCTACACTACCCGGTCGGTTTCTTCTCGCTTCCCACCTCTCCCTTCTCGCGGCTGTCGAAGGCCGCCCGCCAATTCCGCTGCATCCCCGCCAGCCCCGGCCGGCTCAGGGGGCTGTCCGCAAAGCGCCGCGCAAACTCCACCTCATCCATCCGCTCGAAGTAGTCAGGGTCGGTGCGGTCGGGCACCGGGCGGGGGAGGAACGCCGAGACACCTGTGGGCTCCGCGAACCGCTCGTTCCACGGGCAGACGTCATTGCAGATGTCGCAGCCGAATGCCCAGCCGTCCGCCAGGGGCACGAACTCGCCGGGGATCGGGCCCTTCTGCTCGATGGTCAGGTAGGAGATGCATCGGGTGGCATCGAGGATATGTGGCCCAACAAACGCTTCGGTGGGACAGGCATCCAGGCAGCGGGTGCAGGTGCCGCAGTGGTCCAGGTCAAATGGTGCGTCCACGGCCAGGTCGAGGTCGGTGAGCACCGTCCCGATGAAAAAGAGCGAGCCAGAGCCGGGGCGGAGCAGCATGGTGTTCTTGCCGATCCAGCCGAGCCCGGCGCGCTGAGCCAGTTCTCGCTCCGGCACCGGTCCCGCATCGGCATAGGGGCGGGCGATGGTGGCTCCTTCGGCCAGCAGCCACTCCGCCAGATGTGCCAACCGCTCCTGCGTTACGTCGTGGTAATCGGCGCCGCGGGCGTACTTGGCAACCTGCACCGCAGGCCCATCAGACGCGGCGAGCGGCTCCGGTGGCGGCGCGTAGTTGTCGAGCACCACGACGGCCCGCGTGGCACCGGCCACGATCCGGGCAGGTTCCTTGCGCTTGGCCGCCTGACGGTGGAGGTAACGCATCGTGCCGCCGTAGCCGGCGGCCAACCAGCCATCGAGCTCGGCCGGAAACCGGCTCGGGCCCAGATCCGTGATGCCGCAGGCCGTGAACCCCAGCGTAGACGCCAGGATCTTCAGCCGCTCCTCCCGGCCGCTCACCCTGGTGGTCGCGTGGCGGGTGGCGGCGGGGGGAGTGCGGCGGTCGGGGCACCACCGTCCGGGATCAGGCGCGCCCCGCGTTGCAGCGTTACGAACGAAAACGCCCACTGCATCAGGACCAGGACGCGATTGCGGAAGCCGATCAGGAAGAAGATGTGGATGAACAGCCACACCAGCCACGCGGGGAAGCCGCCGAATTGCAGCACCCCGATGTCGCAGACACCCCGCCCCCGGCCGATCACCGCCGCCTGGCCCTTGTCCCAGTAGCGAAACGGCTTGCGTGGCTTGCCGGCCAGGTCGGCGCGGATCACCTCCGCTGCGTACTTGCCCTGCTGGATCGCCACGGGGCAGAGCCCGGGAAGGGTCTCGTGCCGGGGGTCGTGTCTGAAGGCGGCCGCATCTCCCATTACGAACAGCTCCGGATGTCCCGGCACGGAACAATCCGGCTCCACCTCGACGCGGCCGAAGCGATCGAGCGGCACGCCGAGCGATGTGAGCAGCGGGCTCGCCTGGTTGCCGGCCGCCCAGACGACCGTCTGGGTCGGGATGGTCCACCCGCGGGAGCGCACCATTCCCGGCTGGATCTCCTCCACCAGCATCTCGAGGCGCACCTCCACGCCCTTGCGGCGGAGGTCGAGCTTGGCCCGCTCGCTGAGCCGTTCCGGATACATCGGCAGGAGCCTGGTGCCGCCCTCCAGCAGCATCACCGTCGCCTCGCGAGGGTCGATCCGCCGGAAGTCCCGCGCCAGGGCGAAACGCCGGATCTCCGCCAGCGCGCCGGCGAGCTCGACACCCGTCGGGCCGCCACCCACCACGACGAAGGTCAGCAGCGCCTGGCGACGCACCGGATCCGGCTCCCGCTCGGCGAGCTCGAACGCCAGCAGCACCCGCCGCCGGATCTCCTGGGCATCTTCCAGAGTCTTGAGCCCCGGGGCGAGCGATTCCCACTCGGGACGACCGTAGTACGAGTGCCTGGTGCCCGGCGCCAGCACCAGCCAGTCGTACCCGAACTCGGCGCCATCCGCGAGCGCGACAACCTTGCGGGCCGGGTCCACACCCACGGCCTCGCCCAGGAGCACCTCGGTGTTCCGTTGGCTGCGGACGATCGAGCGGATCGGGGCGGCAATGTCCGCCGGGCTCAGTTCCGCCGCCGCCACCTGATACAGCAGCGGCTGGAACAGGTGATGATTGCGGCGGTCAATCACGGTCACCTGCACCGGCGCGCGCTTCAGCGCCTTGGCCAGGTAGATCCCGACGAAGCCACCGCCCACGATCACCACCCGCTTCACAGGTGCATCGTCTCCCGGCGCCACCGGGCAAAGCCGATGACGTCATCCAGTGGTGGCACCGCGTCCTCGCTGCCGTAGGCGGTGTACATGCGCCAGCGCAGGTAGGTGCGGTCGGGCAGCGGCAGGAACGGCGCCTGGCGCCACCAGTCACGGCGACGGAACGCCCACGCCGTGCGCAGCAGGTCCAGGGCCGTGCGCGGCGAGAGGATGGCCCTCAGGCTCAGGCGGGCGATGAGCCCGGTCCAGCTGGCAGGGGTGTCAGGCATGACGTGGGACAAAGATAGAGCCGGGGCCGCGGCGTGCCTATATTGCATCCCGATTCCTGCCCGCCCCCCGAATCCCGAGCCGAGCGACCATGGCCACGATCCGCAGCTTCCTGGACACCCACTACCGCCACTTCAACGCGCGCGAAACGGTCGCCGCCGCGCGCGCCTGGGAGGCGCACCTGGCGGCGGGCGGCAAGATGCTGGTCAGCCTGGCGGGGGCCATGAGCACCGGCAAGATCGGCAACCTGCTGGCCCGGCTGATCCGCGATGGCAAGGTGCATGCAATCTCCTGCACCGGCGCCAACCTCGAGGAGGACCTCTTCAACCTCCTCGCCTACAATGATTACCGGATCATCGAGGATTGGCGCGCGCTCAGCGCCGACGACGAAGTGGCCCTGTACGAGGAGGGGTTCAACCGGGTGACCGACACCGCCATTCCGGAGACGGTGATGCGTCACCTGGAGCGGCGACTGATCGAGCGCTGGCGCCTGGCCTGCGAGCAGGGCGAACGGAAGTTCGAGGCGGAGTTTCTGCAGGATCTCTTTCGCGACGGGGCGCTCGAGGAGCACTACCAGACGGGCGCCCATGAGTCCTGGCTCCTGGCCGCGTGGGAGATGGGGATTCCCGTCTACCATCCGGGGTGGGAGGACTCCACCACCGGGAACATGTTTGCGGCGGCGGTCTATCGGGGCGCCGTGCCGCACCACCAGTGCATCAAGAGCGGCACCGAACAAATGGAGCACCTGCTCCGCTGGTACCAGGAGGCGAGCGGGTATGCGGCCGCGAAGGCCAGGTCGGGAGAGGGCCCGGCGGAGCTGACGGCGCCCAGCGTGGGCTTCTTCCAGATCGGGGGAGGCATCGCGGGGGACTTCGCGATCTGTGCCGTCCCGACGATGATCCAGGACCTGGGGATGGAGGACCTGCCGTTCTGGGGATACTTCTGCCAGATCTCCGATGCGGTCACGAGCTACGGTGGCTACTCCGGTGCCGTGCCCAATGAAAAGATCACCTGGGGCAAGCTCGACGCCGCCACGCCGAAGTTCATGATCCAGTCCGATGCCACGATCGTGGCGCCGCTGATCTTCGGCTACCTGCTGAACGAGTAGCGCGCCTCAGCGCGAGGCGCGGGCCATCAGGTCCATCAGTTCCTGGTACATCGCCTCGGCCCGCTCCGGATCGCCGGAGCGGATGGCCGCCGCCGCACAGTGGCGCAGGTGATTCTGCAGCAGCGCACGGCTCACGCCCCGCAGCGCCTCCTGCACCGAGGCCACCTGGGTCATGACATCGGCGCAGTAGCGCTCGTCGTCCACCATCTTCTGCAGCCCCCGCACCTGGCCCTCGATCCGCCGCAGCCGGTGCTGGACGGCCGTCTTGATCGCCGGGTCCACCCCGTCGGCCTGACGCGCGCCGGCCTCGTCCTGCGTGCCGCACGCGCAGGTCGCCAGTCCCGTGGCGGAATCCGCCGCGGCTGCGTCACCGCTCATGCCGCCACCAGGGCGCCGTACCCCGCCTCCTCGATGGCCGCCACGATCTGTGCGGGGTCAATCTGGCCGGGGTCATAGGATACCTCCGCTCGACCGATGCGTACCGCGCCCACCGTGACCCCCGACAACCCCGCCAGCGCCGCCTTGACGGCGTTGAGACAGTGCCCGCAACTCATCCCGTTGATGTGGATCGTGACCTGTTCCATGGTACCCCTCCCCAAACTGGTGTGAATCTCCTGATTACCAGCCGTAAATCTATATAGGGGGGAGGGGTATTTCAACCACCTGAGACGGCACATATCCTGCCCATTTACGCGGCATGACTGATCCGAATCGGCCGGCGGCCCAGGGCATCCCCCCGGGGCGCGGGGCGGCAGTGCTGCCCATGTTGCCACCGGCCAAGGGGCCGTTGGACCCGGTGGCAATTGCCACCTGGCACCTGGCGGTATCGGATGCCGTCCGCTCAGACCTGCCGCACGAACTCCTGGCCCTCTGGCTCTTCCCATCGGCCGGCGGCGTGGTGCTCCTGGGGCCAGCGGCGCTGGCAGAGGATGAGGTCGCCCTGGAGAGGCCCGAGCCGTTCCTGAGCCAGGAGCAATTGCTGACGCTGGAGGACCGGGTTCGCCGGGCAGGCTACGCCAGCGTCATTGCCGCGCCCGTGCGCGACCACGACCGTGATCTCGGCCTCATGCTCCTCGCCGCGCTCTCGGCCGGCCAGTACGGACCGATCCAGGCGATGCGGCTCTTCGACCTGCTGCGCCACCTCGCGCATCCCTTCCGGGAACTGGCCGACCGCGCGCCCTCCGAGCCGAATGGGTTGACGCTCGCGGCGTCACCCGACAACGACGCCTTGATGGCGCGGGTGGCCGCCATCGCTGCCGAAGCGCGCAACGGCAGCGAGCTGGTGACCCGGATGTCCGCCGTGGTGCACGCGGCGATGCCACACGACGAACTCGTGGTGCTGGTGCCGGCCGCGACCGGCGAAGGCTGGGAGTGGCTTGGCAGCGAGGGCACGAAACGGCGGTGGCGGAGCGCCAAGTCCGGGGCGTCCGACCTGCCGGCCGGGCTTGCCGTCCTGCGCGAACGACTGGCCCAGGCCTCGGTCATCGCGATTCGTGACCTGGCCGCCGAGCGGGATGGCGTGGTGTGGCCGGGCCAGCCCGACCGGCCGGACCATCCGCGGATTCGCGCCATGCTCGCCGCCTCGCTGCTCGCCTCCGGCGACACCGTGGGGTACCTCCTGCTCGGCAGCGTCGCGGGGGACCTGTACCGCCCCCCCGACGAAGCCCGCATGCGCGCGATGGCCGACCTGATCGGCCCGGCCGTCGCTGCGCTCACCTGGCGCCAGGAGGCGCTGGCCCTGCGCCGGATGGTGAGCGCCCTGGAGGGGCCGGGTGGGGCCCTGGCGAAGGTGGTCCGGCGCCTGGCCACGGTGGCGCATTTCGGGGAGGCAACCCGCGAGGTGGACGCCGTGCTCCGTGCCTTGACGGGCGCGTCGGCCACCCGCTTCGTGCTCCGGCTCGGCCCCACGGAAGCGGTGGCCGTGGTGCCCGGCGAGTTGCGGCCGCTGCTGGACCTGCCGTTGCTGGTCATCGCAGGAGCGGCGTTCGCCCCAGTGTTGCGCGGCGAGGCGCCGATGATCCTGCTGCAGGACGGACCGGTCGAAGAGCTGGTCCTGCCCCTGCGGCTGGCGGGGCGACCCTTCGGGGTGATGATCCTCTCGGGCCCCGCCGGTGGGCGGCTCGCCTCCGTCACCCTCGCGGCGCAGCAGTTGGCCGACGCGATCGCGCCGCACCTCGAATTGCTCAGGCGGGAAGCGGGGTGGGAGGTGAGGAGTGAGAAGTGAGAAGTGAGCAGGGAGCAGTGAGCAGGGAACAGGGAGCGGGGAACAGGTCGGAGTGAATAGCCATCGTTGCCAAGCGCCCCGGCTCTGCCTACCTGCCGCGAGGGCGCCCTACCGTTCCCCGTTCCCCGTTCCCTGTTCCGCTTGCACCTCTACCAATATCTCATTGAAGACCGTCTCGCCCGTCGCTAGCATCCGCCTCAGGTAAGGCCGGCAGAGGCCGCACTGTAGGCCGCAGCCGGTCGCGGTGGCCAGCGCCTCGAGCCCCCAGCCGTTGGCGCGGGCCAGCGGGAGCAGCTCCGCAAATTCACGTTGCTTGCAGACGCACATCGTGATGCGCAGCCTGGGTGGGCGGGCACTCACGGATTGCTGGGGCGGATATCCAGCTCGCTCAGCATGGCGCCCCGCGGCAGCCGGAGCGTCGCCAGCACCGCATCGGCCACATCCTGAGGGTCAAGGCGCTGCTTCGCCGGTGCCCCGCGCACGGCGGGGTCCCGCATCATCGCGGTGTCCACGCTCCCCGGACAGATGGCGATGACGCGGACGCCATCCTTGCGGGTCTCCAACATCAGCGATTTCGAGAAGCCCAGGACAGCATGCTTTGAGGCCGCGTAGGCCGTGCCGCCGATGATGCCGTTCTTCCCCGCCAGGCTGGCGATGTTCACGATGTCTCCCTCGCCGCGCTCGCGCATGCCGGGCAGCACCCGGCGGCAGGCCACGAACAGGCTGCGCAGGTTGGTGGCCATGGTCGTGTCCCACTCATCCAACGATAGCTCCTCGATCCGCTTGCCGATCAGGACACCGGCATTGTTGACGAGCGTGGTGATCGGCCCGAGTTCCGCTTCGACCTCGGTGATGACCTGCTCGATCTCTGCAGGGACCCCGACATCCGCCGTGGTGCCCATGGCGGTGATGCCGGCGGCGCGGAGGTCGGTGAGGGTCGCCTTGATCGGTTCTGGGGAGCGGGCGCAGATGGCCACGCGCCAACCGGCGCGGCCGAGGGTGAAGGCGATGGCGCGACCGATGCCGACGCTGCCACCGGTGATCAGGGCCACCGGGTTGATGGAGTCTGTCATGCCGGAAAGGTAGCAGGCCGGGCGGTGGAACTCAGGCACCGACCGTTCGGACAATCCGAGTTGGGGGCGTTCGTGTGCAGCAGGTTGGTTCACGCCTCCGACGTGCCGCCTGCCCCTCTTGACCGGTTCAATCCCGAGCGATAGATTAGTAATTGTAGGTGATGAAAACGATTCTCATTCTCAATTTACGCCAACCACCTCGAGGACCTGTGCACCCCCTCCGGATGCTCCGCGACCCGCGCCGTACCGTCTCAGCGACGACCCGCCAGCCCGCTCCCCCTCCCCGTCCGGCAGCCCTCGCTCATGCCGCCGCGACAGCGGTCGTCCTCCTCATGCTGCTCGCGCCGGCCGACTTGGGCGCGCAGGGCCAGCCCGGCACCATGCTCCGCGGCAGCGTTGTGTCCACGGATGCCCGGACTCCCCTCCCGGAGGCCATCGTGGAGCTGATCGATCTGGACCTGCGCACGCGAACTGACCTCCGCGGCCGGTTCGCGCTCGGCCCCGTCCCGGTCGGGACGCACCGGCTCCGCGTACTCCGGCTCGGCTACGAGGCAGTGACCACCACGGTCGCGGTGACTGCCGCGGCCACCCCGCTCTTCACCATTGAGATGACGCGCTCGGTTGTTGAGATTGACCCGCTCCAGGTGCTGGCCTCCCGCACGCGAATGGTCGGTGACGCACTCGCCGAGGTGCCGCTCTACGGTGCCGCTCACCTGATCACGGCGGAACGGATCCAGGCGCCGGAATTCGTGTTCGGCAACATCCATGATCTCCTGCGCACCGTTCCCGGCGTCAACCTGCAGGAGGAGGACGGCTACGGGCTGCGTCCCAACATCGGACTCCGGGGCTCCGGCACGGAGCGCAGTTCAAAGATCACGTTGATGGAAGACGGTGTGCTGATCGCGCCGGCCCCGTACGCGGCACCTGCCGCCTACTACTTCCCCACCGCCGCCCGGATGCACGCCGTCGAGGTGCGCGCCGGTGCCAGCCAGATCCGCTACGGCCCGCGCACCACCGGCGGGGCGATCAACCTCGTCTCCACCCCGATTCCCGACGCGCTCCGGTGGTCCCTGGAGGCCGCCGGTGGCTCGGAAGGCACGCTCCGCACGCAGGGGCGGGTGGGCAGCTCGGGGCGCCATGTGGGCTGGATGGTCGAGGGATTCAGGCTGGAAACCAACGGATTCAAGGCCCTGGAATCCGGCGCCAACACCGGCTTCCTGCTCCTGGACTACGTGGCCAAGGTGCGGGTCAACACCGATCGCAGCGCCCCAGTGTACCAGCAGCTCGAGCTCAAGGCCGGCTATAATGACGAGCTCTCCAACGAGACCTATCTGGGACTGACCGACGCCGACTTCCAGGTCACTCCGTTGCAGCGCTATGCCGCCTCGGAGCCCGACCAGATGGACGCCGAACAGCGCCAGGTCCAGCTGCGTCACTTTATCTCGGGCCGCCGGTGGGACGTGACCACCACGGCCTATCGCCACGACTTCTCCCGCAACTGGTACAAGCTGCAGAGCGTCCAGGGCACCGGGCTGGCCACTGTTCTGGCTAATCCGGAGACTCACGCCGCCGCATTGGCCATCCTCAGGGGGGCGAGCAGCGGCGACAACGCCCTCCGCACGCGCGCCAACAACCGCGAGTACTACGCCCACGGCATCCAGACCACGGCCGGGTTCCGCTTCACGGGCCGGGCGCTGCGCCACAACATCGAGGCCGGCGCACGCGTCCACCGGGACGCGGAGGACCGGCTGCAGTGGGATGACGGCTACCGGATGGTGGACGGCCGGATGGAACGCACCAGCCAGGGCGCCCCCGGAAGCCAGGACAACCGGGTGGGCAGGGCGGACGCCGTCGCGGTGTTCGTGCAGGATGAAATCACCATCGGCCGCTGGAGCGTGACGCCGGGCCTGCGCCACGAAAAGGTGGACTTCACCCAGACGCGCTACGCGGCCACCGACCCCGAGCGCACCACGGCCACCGACGTGCGGGAAAACGGCGTCAGCGCCTGGATCCCCGGCCTGTCCGTGGCCGCGCGCGCCGGTGACGGCCTCGAGGTCTTCGCGGGGCTGCACCGAGGGTTCGGCCCCCCGGGCCCAGGGGCGAACGTGGCCACCCGAGCGGAGCTGAGCTGGAACTACGAGGCTGGGGCGCGCCTCAGACGGCCCGGAGTTCAGGCCCAGCTCTCCGCCTACGTCAGCGATTACAGCAACATCCTGGGCGTGGCCACGCTGGCCAACAGCGGCGATGGCAGCGGCGATGCCTTCAACGGCGGG
>JBHEPH010000010.1:34038-37262 GCA_046260395.1 Gemmatimonadales bacterium | reverse complement strand
GGGCGAGATCTCCCTGCCGCTGTCACTCAGCTACAGCCTGACGGATGCGCAGTTCCGGACCAATTTTGAAAGCGCGTTCGACTCGTGGGGGAAGGTGGTCATCGGGGACCAGCTGCCCTACGTGGCCACCAGCCAGTTCTCCGCCAGCTTCGGGGTCGCGAACCAGAACGGTCGGTTGACGGCCAGTCTGGCCGGAAGCTCGCCGGTCCGCACGCAGGCCGGCCAGGGCCCGCGCGATCCCGCACGATCCGTGGACGGCTTCGTCACGGCGAGCCTCTCCGGGGAGTGGCGCCTCCCGGGCGTCGGGACGGTGTTTTCGGCTGTGCAGAACCTGACCGATGCCCGCTACGCCGTGGCGCGCCGGCCCGCGGGCTTGCGACCGGGCCTGCCGCGCACCGTCCTGGTCGGGCTGCGGATCGCCCGATAGGCGCGACGAGGCGGGGCCTGTACCAAGGGGGCGCACACCGGTGCGCCCCCTTGGCACTGCGGCCCTCGCGTCTCAACTACTGGTGGTACGCCGCCCGGAACGACTGGCGAATATTCTCGCGGATCTGCGCGTCCAGCTTTCCACCGACTCCCAGCTCGCCCGGGTGAATCAGCCCCGTGCCGGCCTGGTTGTCGAACCAGCTGGTCACATCCACCCACAGCGTCAATTCAGTCGGCACGCCATCGGCCACTTCAAGGGCGGGCTCCAGCGCGGTGTGCTGCACGGCGGTGAGATCGGCCATGTACTCGAACGGCTCACCATCAAACGTGCCGGTGACGCGCACGCTCGCCCCGGCCATTCCTGGATTCAGGGCGACGAAGGCCAGGTCCGCCTGGCCAGCCGGCTTGTGAATCTGGAACAGCATCCGGCGGAATGTCCCAGGCGCGGCATCCACCGTGAAGGCGTGCGTGGTGCTGCCATCCAACGCCAGGTCCACCTGCATCGGCCCCAGCCACAATACGTCGCACGAGGCCTCGCCCGCCTCGGCGCAATCCGCACCGTCGGCCTGCCGGTGGAGCGCGATCTTGCGAAGCACCAACTGGACGTCATCAATCTGGACGGTGTTGTCACCCAGGGTGATCTCGGCGGCGGCGAGCGGGGCGGCGGCCGCGGAACCGGTGCCGGCGCCGATGGTCAGGGTGATGGGGACGGCGCCGTCGACGGGGCCGGTGCCGTCACTGCATGCGGACAGGGCGACCAGGGCGAACAGGCCGGTGACCGCGTTGCGGGTGATCATGAGAACCTCTCGGGGAGCGCTGGGTGATCAGATGCCTGACAGTCTGATTTCCGGAGAGGTGCAAGCCCAGTGCCTGAGCCCCATGGGGAAAGGAGACGCCGGTCGGGCAACAACTTGCACCCGGCCGGCGTGGCGCCCTCACCCCACAGTTCGCAATGATTGCCGCTATTTCATGACCAGCAGTTCCCGGTAGGTCGGCAGCGGCCAGAGGTCGGCGCTGACGTGGGTCTCCAGCAGGTCGGCGGCCGCCCGCAGGGTCCGCATCGCCGGCCGCACGGTATCGCGGATGTGCAGGGCGTGCTTCTCCAGCGAGGGCGACTCGTGCGTGGTGACCTTCTCCAGCGCCACCAGGGCCTCCCGGAAGGACCGGACAAACCCCACGAACTCCTGGAGCGCCGCCTTGGTGCCCGGGCACTCCACCCCCGCCGCCTCGGTCGAGCTCACCGCGTCCGCCAGCAGTGCCTGGTGCTCGATGGCGGCGGGGAGGATCTGGGTCCGGCCGATGGTGATCATCAGCTCCGACTCGATGACCAGCTGCTTGACCCACTTCTCGACCACGATGTGATACCGCGACTCGAACTCCGACTTGCTGAGCACGCCGTACTTCTTGAAGAGGTCGTAGTTCTTCCTGGCCCGCAGCGCCGGGAAGGCATCCACCGAGTCGGCGAAATTCGGGAGGCCACGCTTCGCCGCTTCGGTGTGCCACTCGGCGCTGTAGCCGTCGCCGTCGAAGATGACCCGCTTGTGGGCCTTGATGACCTTCTTGAGCAGGCCGAGCGCCGCCGCCTGGAGCTTGGCGGGGGAGGGGCGCTCGCCGATCGCCTGCTCGAGTTCGGTGGCCATCCAATCGAGTGACTCGGCGATGACCGTGTTCAGGACGGTGTTCGGCCAGGCGATACTGGCCGAGCTGCCCACCGCGCGGAACTCGAACTTGTTGCCGGTGAAGGCGAAGGGGGAGGTGCGGTTGCGGTCCCCCGAGTGGCGCGGGATCTGGGGCAGCGAGCGGGCACCGAGGTCGATCGTGCCGCCCCGCAGGGTGCGCTGGGGCTTGCCGGTCTCGAGCTGGGCCAGGATGTCGCTGAGCATGTCCCCCAGGAAGATCGAGATGATCGCCGGCGGCGCCTCGTTGGCGCCCAGCCGGTGGTCGTTCCCGGCGGCCGCGATCGAGGCGCGCACCAGGTCGGCATGGAGGTCAATCGCCCGGACCACCGCGCAGAGGAACACCACGAACTGCAGATTGGTGTGGGTCTCGTCCTGCGGGTCGAGCAGGTTGACGCCGGTGTCGGTGGACAGCGACCAGTTGTTGTGCTTGCCGCTGCCGTTCACCCCGGCGAACGGCTTCTCGTGCAGCAGGGCCTGCAGGCCGTGGCGCGGCGCCACCCGGCGCAGGGTCTCCATCAGGAGCATCTGGTGGTCGCTGGCGATGTGACTCTCCTCGAAGAGCGGCGCCAGCTCGAACTGGCCGGGGGCCACCTCGTTGTGCCGGGTCTTGACCGGCACCCCCAGCCGCCACAGCTCGCGCTCCACCTCGGCCATGAAGGCCAGCGCCCGCGGGGGAATGGTGCCGAAGTAGTGGTCCTCGAGCTGCTGGCCCTTGGGCGGCTTGGCCCCGAAGAGGGTGCGCTCGCAGCTCATCAGGTCGGGGCGCTGGAAGAAGAGCTCCCGGTCCACCAGGAAGTATTCCTGCTCCGGGCCGACGGTGGTCATGACGCGCTGGACCCCGGCCTCGGTGCCGAAGATCTTGAGGATCCGCATGGCCTGCCTCGAGATCGCCTCCATCGAGCGGAGCAGCGGGATCTTGGTGTCGAGCGCCTCGCCGGTCCAGGAGACAAACGCGGTCGGGATGCAGAGGGTGACCGTGGCCTCCCCGTGCATCAGGAAGGCGGGGCTGGTGGGGTCCCAGGCGGTGTAGCCGCGGGCCTCGAAGGTGCCGCGCAGGCCCCCCGAGGGGAAGCTCGAGGCGTCGGGCTCGCCCTGCACGAGATCGGCGCCCGAGAAGTT
>JBHEPH010000010.1:0-34028 GCA_046260395.1 Gemmatimonadales bacterium | reverse complement strand
CTCTCGATCGCCCAGTCCTTCATGGTGGCGGCCACGACGTCGGCCACCGCGGCGTCGAGCGGCTCGCCCTGATCAATGGTGCGCAGGAGGCTCTTGAAGATCTCCTTGGGGAGGCGCTGCCGCATGACGCGGCGGCTGAAGACATCGGCGCCAAAGAGTTCGGTGGCTTTTTCTTCGAGGGTGGTGGACATGGTCGCCAGAAGTAAGAGGTGAACGGGGAACAGGGAACAGGCAACAGGGAACGGGGAACGGGGACCGGGGACCGGGGAACAGGGAGCAGGGAACAGGGAGCAGTCTAAGGCGCCCGACGTGTGGGGGGAAGCGGTGTCCCCTAGTGGCTCTAGGGGTAATCGGCTATCCTTGGCGCATGGAGCTGCTCCCCGGCACCCTCGAACTGCTCATCCTCCGCGCCCTGCGCTGGGAACCGACCCACGGCGCCGGGGTCGGCGAATGGATCCGCCTGGTCACGGACGGGGCCTTCCCGCTGGAGGAGGGCACCCTCTACCCCGCCCTGCACCGGCTGGAGCGGCGGGGGTGGATCGAGAGCGAGTGGGGGAGGTCAGAGGCGGGGCGCCGGGCGCGGTTCTACGCGCTGACCCCCGACGGCCGGCAGGCGCTGCCGCGCCTCAAGCTGGAATGGGATCGGTACGTGGACGCGGTGGGGCGGGCGGTCAACTACGGCAACCCGCGGTTGTGGGCGCCGTGAGACCGGCGCGGGCCACGCGGGGAACACTGGAAACGGCTCAGCCGCGCGGTGTGCTCGGCCGAGAGTTGCTGCGGGACAGGCCCCGGTTCCGCGCTCACCCCTGCCGATCCAGACAATCGCGCACCGCCCGGGCCAGTTCGCTGGGCACGTAGGGTTTGGGCAGGAAGTTGTGGTGCAGGTCGGCGCCGCGGGCCTGGTGCCCCAGGCCGCGCTCCTCGGGGTCGTACCCGGACATGACCAACACCCGCAGCGTTGGCCGCTCGGCCCGCAGCCGCTCGGCCAAATCCCACCCGGACAGTCCGTGGGGCATGACCAGGTCGGTGAGCAACAGGTCCACGCTCCCCCCGTGCGTGCGCCAGAGTTCGAGCGCCTCGAGACCATCCGCAGCCACCAGCACGCGATACCCGTAGCGCTCCAGCACCGTCGTCACGATCCGGCGCAACGACTCCTCGTCCTCCACGGCCAGGATCGTCTCCGAGCCGCCCCGCAGCGCGGGGGGAGGCTGGTCCGCGTCGGGAGCGCTGGCCACGCCCTCCGCGACAGGAAGGAACAGCCGGAATGCCGAACCGGCATCCGGCGCGCTGACGACCTCGACCCACCCGTCGTGCTGCTTCACAATGCCGTGCACCGTCGACAGGCCAAGGCCGGTGCCCCGTCCAATGTCCTTGGTCGTGAAGAACGGCTCAAAGAGCCGCTCCATCACCTCGGGCGCGATACCCGACCCGGTATCCGCGACGGTCAGGCAGACGAACCGGCCGGGGCGGGCCTCCGCATGCGCCTCACCAGCCGACGCGTCGAGCTCCAGCGCCCGGGTGGAGATCTCGATGCGGCCACCGGTCGGCATGGCGTCACGGGCATTGACGACCAAGTTCATCAGCACCTGTTCCATCATGCTGGGATCGCCCTCGATCGGCGGCAGATCCGCCTCGCATGCGAGCTCGATGGTCACGTCCTCGCCGACGAGGCGATCCAGCATCCGGGACAGGGTCACCACGACCTCGTCCAGCTGCAGCCGGCGACGCTGCACCACTCGCTTGCGGCTGAAGAGCATGAGTTGGCGGGTCAGGGCGGCCGCCCGGTCGGTGGCCTCGGCGATCTCCTGCAGGTGCTCCACCACCGACGCCGGGAGCTCCCGTTCCATCAGCAGCAGGGCCAGGTGGGCCTGCTGGACCGTGAGCAGGTTGTTGAAGTCGTGGGCCACCCCGGCGGCCAGCCGGCCGATCGAATCGATTTTCTGACTCTGCCGGAGCTGCTCCTCCATCCGGTGGCGCTCCCGCACATCCCGCCCGATGGCGAGGATGCCGATGACCTGATCACCGAGCCGCTTGGGGGTGGTGGTGAGTTCCACGGGCAGGGCCCGGCCATCAGCGGCCAGGAGGCGCAGCTCGAGCGTGGGACTCGCCGGGGTGTCGCCCGCCATCACGCTCTGGAACACGTCCATGGCCCGGGCAACGTCGTCACGGTGGATGACCTCGGCAAACGACCGACCGATCCACTCCGCGAGCGGCCACCCGGTCAGTATCGCGACGGCGCTGTTGGCCGAGATGATCACCCCCTCGGGCGAGAGAGTGAAGATGCCATCCCGGGCGCCCTCGACCAGGCTCCGGTAGCGCTCCTCGCTCTCGCGCAACGCCAACTCGGTGGTCACCCGATCCGAGACATCCTGGAGCATCAGCACCACCTCGCCAAGGCCGCCCCTGGCCGCGGACAGCGGAGCCGCATGAATCTCGACTTGTCGCCGCTCCCCGCTCCGCTTCCGCCGCCAGCGCAGCTGGAAGCTCCGGATCCCCTCGTCCAGGGCCCGCCTGACCATGGCCCGGTAGTCGTCCATCCCGTCCTCGGGCACGGTGGGGCAGAGTTGCCCGATCGCCTCGTCGGCCGACCAGCCAAAGATCTCCTCGGCGCTGCGGCTCCACCGCTGGATGATGCCGTCCCGGTCGGCGACCAGAATCGCGATCGGAGACGCGTCGAGGACGGCGGTCAGCTCGTCATTGATGGCCTGAAGATTCCGGGCGTCCTGTTCCGAGGCAGCCCGGGAGACGAGCAGCGCCTCCTCCACGCGCCGGCGCTCGGTGATGTCGCGGAGCGTGCCGATGAAGGTGGGATGGGGCCCCCCGGTGACCGCGACAATCGTCAGTTCGGTCGGGAACTCGGACCCATCGGCGCGGAGGGCCGACAGCTCCATTCGCGTGTTCAGGATCGGGCCCTCGCCGGTCGCGAGGTAATGCTTGAGTCCTGCCTGGTGTCGAGCGCGCAGCCCTGGTGGAATGATCAGCTCCGCCAGGGCGCGCCCGAGGGCCACCGCCCTGGGGTATCCGAAGATCTCCTCCGCGGCCGGATTGAGATCGGTGACCAGGCCCTCGTGGTCCATGATCATGACCGCGTCGAGCGCCGATTCCCACACCCCCCGCCTGGCCGCCTCACTGGCGCGAAGCTCCTGCTCCAACCGCTTGCGTTCGGTGATGTCCTCGGCGACCCCGATGACGCGGTAGACCTCCCCGGCGGGATTGCGCACCGGGACGGCCCGGTCCGCGATCCAGCGCACCGTGCCGTCGGGATGCACAATGCGGTACTCGACGCGGTAGGTGCCCTCCACCTGGGCGGGAAGCATGGACTCCACTTCCGCACGGTCCTCCGGATGGATCGCCTTGACCCAGCCCTGCGCATCGGCGTAGAGGCTCTCGCGAGAGCGCCCCCAGATGCGCTCGTACCCGGGACTGATGTACAGCATCTCCTGCTTGGCGGGGTCCGTCATCCAGAAGACCTGGTCGAGATGTTCGGCCAGCTGCTGGAACCGGTCCCGGCTCTCCTGGAGCGTGCGGTCTGCATCCTGCCCGGCACCGCCGTCCGCAGGCGCGGCGCCGGAGCGTGGGTCATCGGGAGGAGGGACGGAGGATGGCATGAGTCAGAACCCCGTAAGCGGACGCGGGCCGATGCCGTCGAGCCTGATAGTCTCAATCTACCCGAAGGATCATCGCCGGCGCCATCAGGCTCGGCGCTTCGCTCCGACCCCGGACGGTCCGGGCAGGGACTACATCCTTTGATCCTTGCTGCCCCATTCTCGCTGGCCTACGTTCCGTTCGTTGGACGGGGAGCACCGTGCCTCAGCGAGGGTTGATGCCCGCGTTCCCGCCAGCCACACCAGGAGCACGCCATGGGATTGTTCAGTTCGATTCTCGAGAAGCTCGGCATGAAGCGTGACACCCCCGACCCCGTCACCCCCACCCCGACCCAGCCGGTGCGCAACGTGGTGCCCATGGTGGACGTCGTGGCCCAGCTCGAACAGCGCGCCAAGGCCAACCCCCAGAAGCTGAACTGGCGCACCTCCATTGTGGACCTGCTGAAGCTCCTCGACATGGACAGCAGCTTCGCCGCGCGGAAGGAACTCGCCAAGGAACTCGGCTGCCCCGACGACCTGATGGACGATTCCGCCAAGATGAACATCTGGACGCACAAGATGGTCCTGATGCGCATCGCCACCAACGGGGGCAACGTGCCCAAGGAACTGCTGGATTGATCCCGCAGCGCCACACCGAATGACCGGAGTTGTCCGCATGCAGATCACCGATATCCTGGCCCAGATGGGCGGGCTCCGTTCCATGGCCCGCGAGCTGGGCATCTCCGAGGAGCAGGCGTCCGCCGGCGCCGCCGCCCTCGCCCCCGCCATTCTCGGGGGTTTCAAGAAGCAGGTGCAGACCCAACCGGCGGGACTCGCCGGGCTCGGCGACCTGCTCGGGCAGCTCGGCGGTGGGGGCCTCCTCGATGAGGTCCTCTCCCCGAAGCCAACCGACGTGAACCACGGCAATGACGTGCTCGGACAGATCTTCGGTTCGAAGGAGGTCAGCCGCACCGTCGCCCAGAGCGCCTCGGCCAAATCCGGGCTCGACCCGGCCCTGCTCAAGAAGATGCTGCCGATCCTGGCCATGCTGGTCGCGGGCTACATGGCCAAACAGAAGGCTGCCACCTCCGCGCCCCCGGCAGGCCAGGCGGGGGGCGGCCTGGGCGGACTGCTCGAAGGCTTCCTTGGCGGCAAGACCTCCGGCTCAACGGGGGGCGGGTTGGGCGGGCTGGCCTCGATGCTCGACCTCAACGGCGACGGCAACCCGCTCGACGACATCCTGAAGATGGCGGGCAAGGCGATGCGATAGCCGCGCCGCCCCCCACGCTGGCGGGGCGCTCCCGGTAACCCCAGGAGCGCCCTGCACCAGCGCGGGTCAGGACCTCCGCACGTACTCCGTGATCGTGAACCCATGCACGTTCCGCTCGTCTGCCTCGAAACGCTGCTCATGTGCGATGCGCCACTCCGCAGCGTCCCACTCCGGAAAAATGGTGTCCCCCTCCACCTCCGCGTGGACGTGCGTCAGGTACATCCGGTCGGCGATCGGCAGCGCCCGGCGGTAGATCTCCGCGCCCCCGATCACGAAGACCTGGGCCTCCCCGCCGGCCAAGTCCAGCGCCGCCGCCAGGCTCCCCGCCCGCTCCGCCCCCTCGGCACTCCAGGCCCGATTCCGCGTGATCACAATATTGCGGCGGTGCCGCAGTGGCCGGGCAATCTCGTCCCAGGTCTTGCGCCCCATGATCACCGTGTGCCCGCTGGTCAGCTCCTTGAAGAACTTCGTGTCGGCCGGCAGCCGCCAGGGCAGCCCGCCGTCCCGTCCGATCACCCCGTTCTCCGCGACTGCCGCCACGATGGAGATGGTCACACCGCCACCGGCGCCGGAATATGGGGATGGGGGTCGTAGTTCAGGAGCTCGAAGTCCTCATAGCGGAAACCGAAGATCGAGCGGACCGCCGGGTTGAGCTGCATCACCGGGAGCGGCCGGGGCTCCCGGCTCAGCTGCAGCCGCACCTGCTCCAGGTGGTTCTGGTAGAGATGGGCATCCCCGAAGGTGTGGACGAACTCGCCCGGCTCCAGACCAGTCACCTGCGCCATCATCATCGTCAGCAGCGCGTAGGAGGCGATGTTGAAGGGCACCCCCAGGAAGACGTCGGCACTGCGCTGATAGAGCTGGCAGGAGAGCCTGCCCTCGGCCACGTAGAACTGGAACAGCGCGTGGCAGGGCTGCAGCGCCATCGCGGGCAGGTCGGCGGGGTTCCAGGCACTGACCATCAGGCGCCGGGAGTCTGGCGTGTCCCGGATCTGGCGCTCCACCTCGGCAATCTGGTCAATCACCCGTCCGTCCGGCGCGGCCCAGGAGCGCCACTGCTTGCCGTAGACCGGGCCGAGCTCACCGTCGGGGGCCGCCCACTCGTCCCAGATTTTCACCCCGGCCTCCTGCAGCGACCGCACGTTGGTCTCGCCGCGCAGGAACCAGAGCAACTCGTGGATGATGGACTTCACATGGAGCTTCTTGGTGGTGACCAGCGGAAACCCGGCCGAGAGGTCGAAGCGGGACTGCCACCCGAAGACGCTGAGTGTGCCGGTCCCCGTGCGGTCCGACTTGGGGTGGCCGTGGTCCAGGATGTGGCGGGCAAGCTCGAGATACTGGCGCATCGCTCCAACCTAATCGGGGTCGGGAGAATCGCCCGCCAGCTCCATCTTCCAGCGCCCCCAGTCGCCCGCTCGCTCCACGGCACGCAGCCCCGCCGCAATGTCGGCCGGCAGCTCCATGGCCGCCGCCCCGGCCTTCAGGCTGGTGATCGCCGGGGTGCCATTGGGCAGGATGACCCCGGGGTTCAGGATCCCGTGCGGATCGAACGCCTCCTTGACGGCGCGGAAGAGCATCGTCAGCGCCGGGCCATGCACCTGCTCCACCCAGAGCGAACGGAGGCGACCGTCGCCGTGCTCGCCCGACAGCACCCCGCCCAGCCGGAGCACCCCCAGGCTCACCTCATCGAAGATCGCCGCGATCGATTCCTCCCACCCGACCCGCGTGGTGTCGGGTAGCAGGTTCACGTGGACATGCCCGTCGCCGGCGTGGCCGAAGGCCACCGCGGGAACGCCGTGGCGGGCGGTCACCGCTTCAACCAGCTCCAGGTAGGCACCCAGCTGCGCGATCGGCACGCAGGCGTCCTCGATCACCTGCAACGAGCGCCGCTCGTCCCCCAGCCCCGCCAGCAGCGGGCTTGCCGCATGGCGGACCGCCCAGAGTGCCTCGAGCCCCATCTCGCCGGCCGTTCCGAGATCCAGGGCCAGGGGAGCCAACTCCGTGGCGGCGCGGGCGGCAACGGCGTCGGCCTCGTCCTGGTCCGCCTCCTCAAACTCCACCAGCAGGATTGCCGCGGCCTCCTCCAGCAGCCTTGGGCGTCCCGCCACCTCCGCGTGCCCCGCCACGAAGCGCAGGAAGCTGGCATCGAGCAGCTCCAGGGCGGCTGGCGCGTGCGGGAGCAGCGCCGCCACGGCAGCGCCGAGATCGGCCCGGTGGCGGAGGGCCACGCGCAGGGCGGACCGTGCGCCCGGCACGGGCGCCAGTCGCCACTCCGCCCCCGTCACAATGGCCAGCGTCCCCTCGCTGCCAATGATCAGGTCCACCAGGTCACCACTTTCCAGATACTCGGCCAGCGCGTACCCCGACGAGCTCTTGGCCACGCGGGGCGTGCGGTCCCGGATCAGGCCGTATTCCGCGCGGAGGTGGTCGTGCACCCGCTCATGAAAGCGGCGGACGGCCTTGGTTCGCATGTCCGGTCGATGGCCCCGACGGAGTTCCGTCAATTCCCCGTCTGCGGTCACGATCGTCACCGCATCCACCCACGGGCGAACCGGGCCGTGTTTCACTGACCGCGGCCCCGCCGCGTTGGTGGCGATCATCCCGCCGATCGTGGCCCAGCGGCCACTCGAGGGGTCGGGAAGAATCCGCAATCCGTGCGGGCGGGCAGCCTCCGCCACCGCCGCCCAGGTCACGGCCGCGCCCGCGTGGGCGCGCCCCTCGGCGGTGATCGCCAGCGGCGCGCTGTCCAGCTGAGTCAGGTCCACCACCACGCCGTGGCCGACATTGCCGCCCGGCATGCCGCTGCCCGCGCCCCGGGGGGTCAGCGTGGTCCCCGTGTCGGCTGCCCACCGGACCAGCTGCATCAGCTCTTCCGTCGTCGCCGGACAGGCCACCCCCTGGGGGATGATCCGGTAGATCCCCGCCCCCTCCGAATAGGCGGCGCGGGCGCGGAGGTCGGTGCGGATTGATGGTCGAGCAGGGGTGGTCATGCGGCGAAAGGTAGCACGCGCGCCACCGCTCGCTGCCCTGCCATGAGCGCGCTTGCGGAAACTCCGCGCCAGGCCGGACCCGCCTGGGGGCCCGGCCTGACCAGGTATCAGCGGACCTGAATGTTCCCCGCGTCCACGGCCCACGTGTTCGCGTCGTTGGCAGACCAGGGCTGACCTGCGCAGTACGCGGCCGAAGTGATAAAGCCGGCGGCCCCTTCGAACCCAAACACCGTGGTCCGATCCGGCACGTCGCCACCTTCGCCATTGTCAACGACGCGGAACCACACATCGCGTCCGGGCTCGTGGATCTCCTTCATGACAGCCGGGTTGGTCGAGTTGTTCTGGGTGATCACCCCGCCGATCCAGGCCCGGCCGTTGGCCAGGTCGACGGACATGCAGGTTACCCGCCCGTGGAAGTCCACCCGACCGCCCCCACTCACATACACCTGGCGAAACTGCCCGACGGCCTTGCCATTGGCGAGTGCCGTGGCGGTAAAGGAGAACTTCAACTCTGAGAATCCGGCGGGGAGCACCGCCTGTCCACCGCCGTTGGTACCTCCGAGGACCGCGCCCTGTGACATGAGCACCGTGGCGCCAGGTTCGACCAGCGGGGTGGCGGAATCACATCCCAGTGCCAGGACGCCGAGGACGGCGACAACACCTGCTTGACTGATACGCATGACATTTCTCCTGAATCGTTCGGGTCTGAGCACGGCCTGACACATGTCCCGACCGGTTTCGAGGAAACGACACCTGCAGCACGTGGAGCTCCCACGTGCCGGTGCCTGCCTGTGGTGAACGATGCGCGTCTCGTGGTCGCAGGTCTTGAAGGATACGATGTAAATGGCGGGGGCTCTCGCGATGATGAAGCCGTTCCACATTCCTCGAAATGTTCAAGACTTTCCTGGCCGCGGGGCACTAGTCTTGTGAGTAGAGCCTGTGGTTCTCCTCCTCCCCGGAGGGACCAATCACCCATCCCGTATGCAAGAACGACCGAGCCCGGCCGGCCCCTCTTCCGAATGACCCGCACGCTGTGGAAGGAAGAGAACCAGCGGGCCGGACAACGCTGATGCCCACTCTCCCGCGCGCCTTTGTCGCGATCAAGGCCTTGGCACACGAACCTCCACCCGGCGTTGGCGAGGGTCGAAGGTCCACACCGCACCTGCCATCGCGGCTGCGCCGAGCCAGGCGTCCTCCGCATCCGGATTCACATAGACGAGCGGCGAGAGGATTGTCAGCTCGCCAAATCGTAACGTGTCGGCGAGTCTGCCCTCCAGGACCTGGGTACGGCCGGTCTGGTTGTTGAACGTCGCCCGGCCCGGAACGGCCGCCGCCGCCCACCGCACGCGCGGCTGCCACGATGGGGGCACGGTCATCACCTCCGCGGCACCCGTATTGACGTTCATGAGCAAGGAGTCGCGCCCAACGTGCACGCTGATGTACGGCATCCGCCCAACGAGCTCGTAGGAAAAGACCGTGCGGCCATCCGGTGGGGGAAGGGAGCCCTGGTGGAGCACCAGGCGTTGTCCTGGGAAGTCCAGCGTGAAGGAGGAATACTGCAGGGCGTTGTAGCCGAGGACACCATCGACATCGAGATCGTCGGACGATGCAACCGTGACCCCGACGAGGCGCGCGTCCCCGAGTGCGAGGGCCTCGACGTACACGATGTCGCTCGTGGCCCTGTCGACAAGCACGACGCTTCGCGACGCATCGACAACGCTCCGTCGGAGCAGGGTCACGTTGGAGCCCAGGTCGATGAGAAAGCGATACGGGCCGGTGCCGTTGACCATGACTTCGACGAGCGGCAATGTCGCCGTGCCCACGAGCGGACGTGCAACCGCATCGCCGCGTAGCACGAGTCCGGACGCGCCGGCCCGGAGACGCTCCACCAGGCTGTCTGGGAGCGCCTGGGCGACGCACGCCCGGGGCGGCGTCACGCTGGCGAGCACCGCGAGGGTGATCAGGGTCGAGGCGCGATGCGTCATCTGCAGTATCCTCGCTCCTTGCGATGACCGTGGTGGGCGGGCGGACCCTTCCATCCTTCTCACCCCAGACGGGAGCAAGCCACACGGGCCCGAGGCGCCCCCCGGAAACCGGGGGGGGGAGGCCATTCTCCGAATCGTCGCGCAGCGCGCCCGATCCCGAGCACGGCTCGGAGGTAGGCCGGTGGGCGAGCCTCCGGAAAGATCACCCTTACCACCCCTCCCCGATTGAATGAATCAAGGGTCCTGAGCGCCGGCCGGCTGCTGCTCGCGTGCAACCCTTCGGCCGATTCCCCGCACAGAGGGTTGTCCCACAACCTTGGAGAAGCGATCATGGTCGGCCCCCTCCCCGCGCTCGTACGCTGCAGCCTCCTTGCACTTGGTCTCTGCCTCCCGCCGGCGATCCTTGCGGCCCAAGCCGCCGCGACCGTCGGCCAGGCGCGGAGCGGCCCCCGCCCCTTGCTGCCTGAGGCCCGGGAGATCGCCCTGGCCCGCAGCGCCGCGCCGGCCGCGGTCTCCGATTCCGCCACCATCTTCGTCCTCGGCGACACCGGCTACCGGGTTGCCGTCACGGGCACCAGCGGCGTGGCCTGCTACGTGAGTCGCGGTTGGCCTGGGAGCATCGAACCTCATTGCCTCGACGCCGAGGGTGCGGCCACCATTATGCTCATGGACATGCGGCGCGTCGAGCTGCGCCATCGCGGCGCCCCGCACGAGGAGGAGGAGCAGGAGATCCAGGCTGGCCTGGCCAGCGGCCGGTTTCGCCTGCCCAGGCGACCCGTGCTGAGCTGGATGATGTCGGCGGCGCAACAGCTCATCAGTGACGGTGGCACTCCCGTCGGTGCCTGGCAGCCGCACCTGATGATCTATTACCCCTACCTGACGGCAGCGGAGACCGGACTGGCGGGGCCGCCGGACCCCCGCCACGCGATGCTGACCGACGCCGGGCGTCCGACCGCGAATCTCACCATCGTCGTCAGGGATTTCATCGAGCCGCGGATGCCATGAACGAAGCAGACGAGCGAAGGCTGGTCCACGCGATCATCGCCCGGCGCGACGACCGGGCGTTTCGTGTGCTCTACGACCGCCACACCCGCTACCTGTATCGGCTGGCGCTCCGCCTGGCAGGCGGGGACGAGCGCGAGGCCGAGGAGATCACCCATGACGCCTGGGTCGGCGCGATCGAGCGCTTGGCCACCTTCGCGTGGCGTTCGGCCTTTCGCACCTGGGTGGCGGGATTCGTCGTCAACCGGGCGCGGGAGGCGACCCGACACGACGCCCGCCTGGAACCGCTCGCCGAGACGCCGGGAGAGGACGTCGCCCTGGTCTCCCTCCCCAATCGCATTGACCTGGAACGCGCGGTGGCGCGGCTGCCGCCCCGACAACGCCATGTCTTTGTCCTCCACGACGCCGAAGGATGGACCCACGAGGCGATCGCCGAACATCTCGGCATTGACCCCGGCACCAGCAAGAGCCAGCTCTCACGCGCCCGAGCGGCGCTGCGCGGCTGGCTCGACGAGGGAACCCCATGACCGACTCGATTGACCGGCGGCTCTACGCCCATGCCACGCCCCCTCCCCACCTTGCCCGCCGCGTTGCACGGTCGCTCCGTCAACGGGCCCTCCTCCGGCGTCGATTCTCGGCCGCGCCCACTGGACTCGCCCTGCTCGCGGCAGCCGCCTGTTTCGGCCTCGGCGTGGTCGCCGGGCGGTGGCAGACCCCACCGCTGGCCCCACCGGCGGTCGACCGCTATGTGCTCCTGCTCTACGTGGACGAGGCCTTTACCACCGCGACCGCGGGTCACGAGCTGGTCGGCGAATACCGCGAGTGGGCGGGGCGGCTCCGCGCGAAGGGACGGTTGGAGCTGGGTGAGCGCCTGGAGCCTGCGGAATGGATCATTGGGCGAGTGCCGGGCGAGGCCGGCACCCGTCTGGCGGGGATGTTCATCATTCAGGCACCGACCGAGTCAGAAGCGATGGCCATCGCCCGCGATGCGCCGCATGCGCGGCACGGCGGTACCATCGTGATCCGACGAGTCGCGCCAACTTGACGAGGCACCCCGGCGGACGCCGGGGTGGCCGTTTATCGCGGAACCGCCCAGGCAGCCCCGTCCGGACGGCGGCCGGACCCTTGTTCCATTCAAGACGCCCGCCCGCCTCGGCCCTATTCCTTTCTGGTCGGGGACCAGCATGGGAGCAACCGACCGCAGCTCGTGACCGTCCAGAATGGAACCTGGAGTGAACTCGTGCCCCGCTATTCCCTCCGGCATGCAGTGGGGCGGGCACCAGAGGTGGAGTCGTGCCACGGGCCAAGACCCGCGAGGAGAGATCTTGGTAAGATCCGATCCTTTGATGCTCGCCATCATCGTCCTGGCCCTCGTTTCGGCAGGCAACCGGGAGGCCCAGGGACAGGGGAGCACCGCAGGACTCCGTGGAACGGTGCTGGATGCGGAGACCCGACGACCGGTGGCGCGCGCCATCATCGAAATCGCCAGTCAAGGACGACGGACGGAGACCGACTCCTCAGGTGAGTTCCGGATGGACGCCCTGGAGCCACAACTCGTTACGGTGCGCCTCCGGTCCCTCGGCTACCGCACCGTCGAGCGTGGGCTGAACCTGTATGCCGGACGGGTCAGCCGCGCGGAATACATCCTGTCACCGGCGTTGGTCATCCTCCCTGAGGTTCGAGTGCTGGCCACTGCCTCCGCGACTCCATTCACCGGATTTGAGGATCGGCGCCGACAGGGGTTCGGAACTTTCATTACTGCGGCCGAGCTCGAACGCCACCCGAACCGGCGGATTCTCGACCTGGTGCGTGGAATCCCCGGTGTCAGGGCGGTGAGAAGCACCGGGGGAGGACACCATCTCGCCAGCAACCGGCGCCCCGTGGGCCGGCCTGGCCCAGGGGGAAACCGCCCCTGCTTCCTCCAGGTGGTCGTTGATGGCATGATGTACTGGAGTCCGGACCCCGGGGGCGAGGTCTCCCTTCGGTCAGGCCCGCCCCCGGATCTCGGGGCCTTCATTTCCACCACCGAACTCGCTGGCGTCGAGGTTTACGCGGGCATGACCGGGGTTCCGGTGGAGTTCCGGCGGGACGGCATTCAGTGTGGCACGATGGTGCTCTGGACCAAGCGCGGTGGTTATCGCCCCCCGTCACCCTGAGCTCCACCGCTGACAGCTGCCTGTGGCTCCAGCCCTGCAGAACTGCTATTCCAGTAGGAGTGACACCTCAGGGGTAGCAGAGACTAGCCGCGGCAGGCCCTCACGCCACTGCGACTCCACCCTCGCGACCTCGGCCGCGGCCGACCCCCACGCCGACAACCGAAGCCTGACCCGGGTTCCCTCCGCACCGGACAACACCTCGCACCGGAACAGCGATCCCTGCGGGGTATCAAGCACGCCGAGGAGACGATCGGGCGGCTGGCTGACCAACAGCCGACCTCGAAGCCCCTCACCGGCGACAGGTTCGACCCGAAACCGCCGGCCCGGGATCGTATCCGGCAACCCACGGGGCCCGAACAATCCCCCGGGGACAGTCAGCCGATTCCAAGCGGACCACCCGTTTCCGGAGATCTGGCTCGTGACCGACGCCAAGGTGCGATCATGGCCGCGATGGTACTCCAGGTAGTGCCGGAGCGTCAACAGGGTCAGCTCCCACTCTGCATCGTCACCGGCAAGCAGGCCAAGGGGTCCGCTCCAGGCATCCGTTGACTCCACCGCCACCCGAAGGCGCGTCGAGTGCCCCGTTCCCCGTAGTTGAAAATCGAGCACGACACCGTCGGCCCGAGGTGTTTCGAGCTCGAGTCGAAGACGCGTGGGACGATTCCAGATGGTGACGCGAAATTGGAGATGCCCCACGCCCGGCCACTCCAAACAGACCTTTCCATCGGCACCGGGCGTGACCCGGGCCGCCGGCGCGAACCATCGAGCCAGCTCGAGAGGGTCCGTGATCGCCTTCCATACTGCCTTGCGGGCGACCGTGAGATGGATCTCGCGTGGTGGTCCGAGTGGTTGCACGTGCCGGCCCTCGCGGGTGGTGGCAAATTCCCACTCCCAACCTACGGTAGCCCCCCCACGGAATATTGAACGCTGCGATGGAGTGAACCCCGGACGCGCTGGAACGGTGGGTGGGAATCCCCCGCCGCGGTGTGTCAAATAATCACAGCGAAGTGTCGCTATGACACACCACGTGGCGGGCCATTGATCGGTGGAATCCCCCAACCGCCGAGACCCCAACGGTTAGCCTGCTGCGGGGTCAGGCGCCCAACCGGCCCGGGACTTGCGCTCCTGCAGGGGTCTGGTCAGCGGCCCTCGAAATGGGCGTGCTCGTCGGGGGCAAAACAGGCCCTCCGCCTGGCTGCCCTCCGTGTCGGTTCCGATGGAGGAAATCTTTGCCCCACGAACCAGTGTGTTGTGAACCAATCCGCCCCAGTGCCACCGCAGACCCAGGAGCAGTGCCGGTGACGATGGGCAGCAACCGGTTCGTCACGCGGGAATCCTCCAACTTGATGGTCACCCTGGCCAGTTTCCCGGCTGGGGCAGCGCTCGAACCCCACGTTCACGATCGCCCCACGTTCGCCGTCATCCTGGACGGCGGATTCGACCTGGCGTTTACCAGTCCGGGGATCCGACGCAAACTCCATCCCTCCCCGGCCGGTAGCATCTTCACGGAACCGGCGGGAGAGGAGCATTCGAACCAGGTGGGATCGACTGCGGCACGGGTGCTGGTCATCCAGCCTGACGTGGAAGCGGCCGAGTTGCCGACGCGATGCATGGCGCTCCTCAATCAGATCAATCACTTCCGCGATGGGCCGATCAGTGCCGCAGCCCACCGGTGCGCCCGAGAGTTCGTGCTGACTGATGACCTGACCTCCCTCGCGTTGGAAGGGCTCGGTCTGCAGATCCTGATGGAAGCGGCACGGGTCGACAGCAAGCTCCATCACGGTGCCGCCCCTCGGTGGCTCCAGCAGGCCATCGAGTTCATTCACGCCCACTCGCGGCATACCCTCCGGATCATCGACATCGCGTCGGTGGTCGGCGTCCACCCGGCTCATCTGGCGGCGGTCTTCCGCGCCGTGCACCGGATGCCGATTGCCACCTACGTCCGGCGCCTCCGAATCGAGTGGGCGGCCGACCGGCTGCTCAGCTCAACGGATTCGGTGGCCCAGATTGCCGCGGCTGCAGGGTTCTCGGACCAGGCCCACCTGACTCGCTGGTTCAAGCGGATTACTGGCTCCACGCCGGCCGCGTACCGCCGCACCCGGCGACCGGCCATCCGGGCTTCGATCGGTCAACACCTCCTCGGAGGTGAGGGCCACCGTACCGCTTCGGGCTCCACCTCCTGGCGGAGCCGCGCCGCGTCCCAGTAATCGCACCTCCCACCGTGAGCCTGCCTGCCGGCGCCGGGGCTGAGTTGCCCAGCAAAATCCCGACTTCCGCGCTATTATTTCCCCCATGTCCGACAGCCCCCGCGCCCAGCTCATCCACATCGACGTGGACCGCCGGCTCGGCCACGAGTGGGACGAGTGGGACGGCACCCCCCTGCCCAACCAGGGCAACTACGACTCTCCCCCACGCCTGTTCTTTGCCTGGTCACTGCTGGCCATGGTGGCACTGCTGGGCATCGGCGCCGCGATTCTGGCCCTGCTCGCACCACATCTCGCACGCCTCAGCCCACAGCTACCGACCATCGCATGGACCGCGCTCGGCGCGCTCGGTGCCGTCACCCTCACCTGGTGGCTGTTGCTGACCGGCTCATTCCTCCTGAAGCGCTCGCTGCTGCCGGAGCGCCTGGCGGAACGCGGGCCGTTCCTGCGGCTGATGCGATGGACGTCGAAGGTGGCCGCCTGGTTCAAGCGACGGGACTGGGTGGAGAATGCCTCGGTCAAGGTCTACAACGGGCTGGCGATCCTCCGGGCGCGCAAGGTCAGCGCGGGGGAGCTGCTGGTCCTGATTCCGCGCTGCCTCTCCCGGGAGACGCTGGACGGCGTGCTGCAGGTGGCCGGGAAGTACGCGGTGCCGGTCTTCGTGGCCACCCGCGGGCAGCTGGCGCGGCGGGTCATTCGTGAGCGGCGCCCGCGCGCCGTCGTGGCAGTCGCTTGTGAGCGGGACATGGTCACCGGCTTGCACGATGTGGCCGGAAAGGTCCCCGTCCTGGGCCTGACCATGACGCTCCCGTCCGGCCCCTGCAAGGACGCCGGCCTGGACCTGCTGCAGTTCGAGGAGTGGGTCAAGGCGTACGTGGCGTAGCGCATTACCCGGGCTGACGCCCGAGCTCGGCAGGCAGCGGCTTGACGCCGCAAACCCCGATTATCCCCCCTGAAGAATCCTGAGCAGCACCGAGGGCCGCGCCGCCAGCGTATCGGGACGCGGCCGCACGATGGTGTCCGGTCGTGTCGTGGTATCCGGACGGGCGATCGTGTCAGGGCGAACCGTCGTGTCGGGCCGAGCCACGGTATCGGGACGCACCGGTGGCGGCGGCTGGGGAATCGCCAGCTGGTCGGGATCGCCGAACTGCTCGATCAGTTTGCGCACGACCACATCCAGCCGGAGTGCCACCGGATGATCGGGCGACACCAGGCGCTCCAGATCGCGTGACGGTCGTGACGGGTCGGCCAGCGGACGGTAGACCGTCTCAATGATCAGGTCGGTGTGCCCCACGCGCCCCGGTGTGGCCCACGCCCGCACCCGCACCATCTCGACGCCGAGCGGCCGCGCGTGGCTCGGCTCACCGGTGCGCGACTCGAACCAGTCCGTCTCCAGGTAACCGTCCCGTGCATGCACCACCGTCACCGGAATGCTGTCGAGGCGCAGCGCCTCGGCGGTCACTTCCATGGCATACCCCATCGGCAGCTCCAACTCCAGCTCCACCGCCTGCGGCAGCGGCAAGAAGGGAGGGCGCAGGGTGTTGGGATTGCAGGCGAGGACGGCCACGGCAAGAACCGCCACCATGGCGGACAGGCGGACAGGCGGATGGGCGGATGGGGAACGAGATGCGGACACCTAGCCGTCCAGTCGCGTGGGAGTGGGTGACTCACCCGAGTAATCGTAGAAGCCCTTGCCGCTCTTGCGGCCCAACCACCCCACCGTCACCAGCCGGCGCAGCAGCGGCGGAGAGGCATACCGCGCCTCACGAAACTCGCTGAACATGATCTCGGCCACCCGGTCCACCACATCGAGCCCCACGAAGTCCAGCAGGGTCAGCGGCCCCATTGGGTGGCCGGCGCCCAGGCGCATGGCGGTGTCCACGTCGGCGGTGGTGGCCACGCCGCGTTCCACCGCGCGCACCGCATCGAGCATGTAGGGAATCAGCAGCAGGTTGACGATGAACCCTGGGGTGTCATTGGCGCTCACCGCCTCCTTGCCCAGCCGGCGGACGAAGGCGAGGGCCGCCTGCATCGTCTCGGTGGAGGTCGTTACCGCGCGGACCACCTCCACCAGCGGCATCATCGGCACCGGCGAAAAGAAATGCAGCCCCACGAAGCGGTCGGGCCGGCTGGTCACGGCGGCCATCGCGGCAATCGGCAGGCTGGAGGTATTCGAGGCGAAGATGGTCCCCGGTGTGGCAATGGTGTCCAGTGCGGTCCAGAGCTGGTTCTTGAGTGCCAAGTCCTCCGTGATCGCCTCGATCACCAGTTCGCACCCCGCCAGCTCTTCCAGACCGCGCACAAATCCGAGTCGGCCCAGCGCGGCATCCCGCGCGTCCGCGCCGAGCTTGCCCTTCTCGACGAACTTCCCGAGCGAGCGCTCGATCTCCCGGCGGCCCTTCTCCAGCGCGGCGTCCTGCGTGTCACGCACCAGCACCTGGAAGCCGGCCACGGCGGCCACCTGCGCAATGCCGCTCCCCATGAGGCCGCAGCCAAGCACCCCGACCGTCGTGATCTCGCTCATGGCTTCTTCTTGCGGCCGGCCGGTGGGGGCGTGGACGAAGCGGCCAGCGCCTTGCGAATTTCCCCGCTGAGCAGCTCGATGACTCCGGGCTGCTTGCTCGGCAGCTGGTGTGATGCCTTGACCGCGCCCCGCTCCACGTGGTCCAGCACCCGTTCAAGGCCGAGCTGCACGCGCTCGGCGACCGGCGGGTAGCGGCGGCGCACCAGGTAGCCGATCCCCAGGCCGCCGACGACCGGCAGCGCGGTGATGGCCACCATGGCGCCCAGCGCGGCCAGCACGGCGGTGCCCGCCACCCCGAACGAGGCCGCCGCGGCCGCGCCGCCGATGTAGGAGCCGCGAACCTGTCGCAATTCGGCGGTGAGGGCCACGTGGCAGAAGCCGTCTTCCAGTGGCGTGATCGTGGCCGCGACCACCTCCGCCCGCGCCAGCATGAACCGCGCGGTGGTGGAGTGGAGCACCGAGGCCCCGCGACGAAGCGCCGCCTGCATCGGGCCCAGCCGCTCCCAGCTCAGCCGGCCCGGCTGCTGGCGCTGGAGGGTGACGAGTTCGTTCTTCTCCATCCACTGCAGCAGGGTGCGCTCAATGGACTCCTGATCCCCCTGGACGACGCGCTGCGCCATCACCTCACCGGGGCCCACCCAGGAGTCCAGCACCGTCTCCGGGCGCGCCAAGGTCACCCGGGAACGCTCCTCCAGCATCGCCTGCTGCAGGTACTTCCCCGGGATCCCCACCTGACGCCCCAGATCCAGGATGTCCTTCTCGGTCAGGGATTCCCCCACCTCCGCCTCGCTCAGCTGCATCTCGGCCGCGCGCTGCAGCACCCGGTCCAGGGCGGCGCGGTCCAGGCGGTTGGGCACGGAGGGAACAGACATCACGGCCTCATTGGGGCGGCAGGCAGAAACAACAGGTCGGACCGGGGAATATGGAGGTGCGGGGGGAGCGGTTCAAGCGAACCGGGAGTCGTTGACCGCCGGGGCACCGCACAGGACGCAGTGACGCCAGGCCGGTTCAAGGCCGGCGCCGCAGCTGACGCACTGCAGCGGCACCACATTACTGCCGCAGTGGGGGCAGAACCGCACCGGGCGGCCCGACGGCAGCCGGCTGGCGCAGTGCGGGCAGCGTGGCGGGGGTTCACCATGAGCGGCCGGCGGGGGCGGCGCGATCGGTTCCAGCGGAGCCGCGATGGCCGGCGGAGGTGGTTCCCGTATCTCGGGCTCCGGCTCCGCGGTGTCACCCGGGGCGTCAAAGAGTTCCTGGAAGGGATCGGTCTCGGGCGCTGGCTCTGGCCCGGGGTCAGCCGCGGCGGGCTCAGGCGTTGGAGGTGCGTCATCGATGACAGCCGCCGGCGTGTCCACGAAGTCGAACTCCGCGGCCTCGTCGTCCCCCGGCCCGGCGACCATCTCGGCGGGCGCTGGAGATGCTGTCGCCTCGTCCTCCTCTGGCTCCAGCTCAGCTTCTTCCTCGACAGACTCGGCCGGCCCCTGCGACGCGCGCGATTCCTCCGCTGCCCCGGGTACCTGCTCCGGCTCCGGCTCCGGCTCGGCTTCCGGCTCGTACAGCGAGTAGCTGCGGACGATCGACGCGCCGGCATCCTCCGAGACGACATCGCCGAGGGCAATCGCGCCGAGATTCAGTCGGAGGGTGACACCCTCCAGGTCGTTCACGACGCCCGGATCGGGGTGGCCGGTATCCAGCTCCGCACGGCACCGCTCCACTGCATCCAGTGGCGCGGCCACCGCCAGCCCGGCTTCGCCCCCCACAAGGCGCAGCAGGAGCAGCTCGTAGTCCTCGACGTTCAGGATCCCAAAGAGCCGACGGCAGGCGCGGTAGGGAAGCACCAGCGTGGTGATGTCATCCAGGGCGACTGGCGCCCCCAGGGCGGCTGGATCGTGCGCGCCCAGGCTCTCGACCAGCTGGTGGGTGAACCGGTGCAGCTCACTCATGCGGCGTTGGCGATGGTGAATCGTTCCCCGGCCGCCAGGCGCTCTTCCAGGCGGGTGAAGGCCTGATCGGGGTCGTAGTCGAGATACTGGCCGCGGGCCCGCGCGGCCTCGAGCCATGCGTCGAATCCCGACGCCACCACGCCATCGGAAGTCACCTGCTCCTTCGCCGCGCGCACCGCCAGGTCGTTGGCGTACTCGTTCTTGGCGTGCCCGGTGTGGCCCCGGACCCAGGTGAACTGGGTCTCGTGCAACGTCGTGGACTGCACCAGCACCTGCCAGAGGTTCAGGTTCTCGATGGCGCCACCCTTTCGCGTCCAGTTCCGCGCCGCCCACGAGGGGGCCCATTCCCGCACCCCCTTCACCAGGTACTCGCTGTCGGAGACCAGAAGCACTCGCAGCCGCTTTTCCTTGCCCGCCAGCAGCTGGAGCACCGCGATGGCCCCTGCCAGCGCCATCCGGTTGTTGGTGGTATCGGGAGCACTGATGAAGCAGTCGAAGCGGGTGATCCCCTGCCCCGTGCGCAACTCAATCAGGCCGCCGGCGCCGCCGGGCGTGGCACCCTCGCGGCCGTTGCCCAGGCAGCTCTCATCCAGATGGACCACGGCAATTCGGGGAGCGGTACGCGTCATCCGATGACCTGAAAGTCTTCGAGTTCGTGCAACGGAAAGGTGAGTTCCTCCCCGGTGGCCGGCAGGTGGCCGATCAGCGCATCGCGGGGGCCGGTGGTGGTCAGGCGCCGGGCAATCACCACGAACTCGCTGCCGCGCCGGCTGAGGAGGACGCGGCGTCCATCGCGCGCGGCGCGTTCAAGCTGGTCCATCCGCTGGGGGGTCCACCGCAGGTTGCTCAGATCAAGGCTCCACGTGCATCTCGGTTGGGTCCGCCGTCAGGACACCAATGTCCACGGCAGCCGGGGTGGCCTCGGCACGCAACGCGGCGAGCAGGGCATCCACCCCTGCTGCCGGCACGGCAATCAACAACCCCCCGGAGGTCTGCGCGTCGGCCAGCAGCAGGCGATCGGCCCCGGAGACGCCATCCCACCAGGTCCAGGCAGACGCCGCCGAAAGATTGCGCTTCGTGCCGCCAGGCGCCACGCCCCGCAGCGCCAGCTCCCGGGCGCCCGCCAGCATCGGCACCGCCGACAGCCGAAGGGTGGCGCCCACACCGCTGGCCGCCAGGATGTTACTGAGATGTCCCAGCAGGCCGAAGCCGGTCACGTCGGTCGCCGCCGTGGCACCCGCCGCCAGCGCGGCCCGCGCCGCGCCGGCATTCAGCGTGGTCATCATCCGCACCGCCTCCGCCAGTTCCGCCTCACCGATCAGGTCCTGTTTGAGCGCCGTGGTCAGGATGCCCGTGCCCAGCGGCTTGGTCAGGACCAGGTGGTCGCCGGCGCGCGCGCCAGCGTTCGTCAGCAGGCGGTCGGGGTGGACCTCGCCAAAGACCGCCATGCCGAATTTCGGCTCGGCGTCGTCAATCGAGTGCCCACCCACCACCGCACACCCCGCCTGGCGGGCCACTTCGCCGGCGCCGCGCAGCACCTCGCCCAGCAGCTCGAACGGCAGCACATCCCTGGGCCATCCCACCAGGTTGAGCGCAAAGAGCGGCCGAGCACCCATGGCGTAGATGTCACTCAAGGCGTTGGCGGCTGCGATCGCTCCCCAGGTGGCCGCGTCGTCAACGATGGGCGTAAAGAAGTCCACCGTCGCCACGAGCGCGCGATCGGGCGCCAGCCGGTACACGGCGGCGTCATCGCAGGTGGCGGCGTCGACGAGGACGGCACTGTCCTCGCTCGCGGGGAGGTGGCGCAGGACCTGCGCCAGTTCGGCCGAGCCGAGCTTGCAGGCTCAACCCGCGCCGTGCGAATATGAAGTCAGGCGGACGCGGGCGCGGCTGTCCGGATTGGGCAACATGGTGGCTCCAGTGTGGTCGGGACCCCGGCATTCGGGCCGGCCGACCAAACCTCACACTCCTGCGAAAGAAGAGCAATGCCTGCACTGGCCGAGTGGCTGCCGCTCGGGACCGCGTTCGTGCTGGGATTCCTCCACGCCCTGGAGGTGGATCATATGGTCGCGGTCACTGCCTTTGTGGCCACCCGGCCGGCGCTCGCCACCGCCGCGCGCTTTGGCCTGCGGTGGGGGCTCGGCCACTCGATCGCAGTCTTCATCGCCGGGGGCATCCTGCTGGCGTCCGGCCTGCGCTGGGCCGAGCGGTATGACGCCTGGGGCGAGGCGCTGGTCGGCGTGATGCTGATTGGAGTTGGGGCCTGGGCCATCCGCACCACGCGCCAACTGCACTTCCACTCACCGGAGGGGCACGGTGACCACGCCCACCTGCACGCGCACGCGCCGGGCCGAGCGCCACACCAGCATGGGCATGAGAACGCCGCGGCCGCAGGGCACCACGCGCACCGCCAGGGCATCACGGTGGTGGGGTTGGTGCACGGGCTGGCTGGCACCAGCTCGGTCGTCGCCCTCGTACCGGTCACGATGGTCAACCACACCGCCATCGGCATCGGGTACCTGATGGCCTTCGGCGCGGGCACCATCATCGCCATGTCGCTCTTTGCGCTGCTGGCTGCAGGGGCCATGCGCACCGCCGCCGCCCGCTCCCTGGCGCTGGGCCAGGGCATGGGACAGGCGGTCGGTGTGGCGGGCATCCTGGTTGGCGTGTGGTGGATCGTGAAGGCGCTGGGGTAGGACGAACCAGGCGGACACGTCCCGTCCGCCTGGCCCGCCTGTCCGCCTTCAGGCGGGCTACTTCTTCGCCGCGGCCTTGCGCGCCCTCTTCACCGCGCGCTTCAAGGTGGACGACGCGCGACCCGCAGCCTTCCGGACCGACCGGGCCGCGCTCTTGGCCACACGCCGTGCGGACTTCACCGCCTTCCGCGCCGTCTTCTTCGCCGAGGACTTGGTCTTCCGCGCCGTGGACCGGGTCTTCTTCACGGCCTTCTTCTTGGGCTTCCGGGCAGTAGATTTGGCCTTGCGCGCCGTCGGCTTCGCCTTTTTCGTGGCCTTCTTCGTGACCTTCTTCGTGCTCTTCTTCACGGCCTTGCGCGCCTTGGTGGCGGTCTTCTTGGCGGCCTTGGTCGCCTTCTTCGCCGTTTTCTTGACGGACTTGGTCGCCTTCTTCACCGCCTTTTTTGCGGCCGGCTTCGGCTTGGTCGTGGCTCGCTTCGCGGCCGCCGGTCGGGCCGCGGGCTCACGGGCGGCGGCGGCGGCCATCGCAGCGGCGGCCGACGCAGCCACCGGCGACGGTGCCGGAGGCGCCGAGGGGGCAGGCGGGAGTGGGGCTGAAGAGGGCATCGGGTCCATCCATCCTGAGCCTGACCAGCCCATGTCCAGATCGCGGGACTCCGACATACCAATTCCTCCATGGCACGAGGGCGGCGGAACCCGCCGCAGAGGGGTCGGGCGCGGGGGCGCCCTGACAAGGGATATGATATATCTTGCACAACCCTGCGGCTTCTGCAAGGCGCTCCGCGCCGGCAGCCGGCTGCAACCCCCCAGATTCGAGGTGCCGCCGGCATGCGCGCCCTGACCCTCCGGCAGACCGGCGGTATCGATTTCCTGGAACCCCGGGACGTGCCCGACCCGGGCGATCCTGCGCCGGGACAGGTCAGAATCAGGGTCCACGCGGCCGCGTTGAACCGCCTCGATCTCTTTGTCACACAAGGACTTCCGCACACCACGCCAAGCTTTCCGCATATCGTCGGTTCGGATGCGGCGGGGGAGGTCGATTCAGTGGGGAGTGGGGTCACTTCAGTCCGAGCCGGCGACCGGGTCGTCGTCAACCCGGGCCTTTCCTGCCGGCGGTGTGCCCCCTGCCTGGCGGGGGAGCAACCCCTCTGCCGGGAGTACCGAATCCTCGGTGAGCACCTCCCGGGGACGCTGGCCGAATTCCTGCTGGTGCCGGAGCAGAACGTGGCGGTGATCCCGGCAGAGATTCCCTGGGCCGAGGCGGCGGCGTTCACCCTCGCCACCTTGACCGCCTGGCGGATGCTCGGCACCCGGGCCCGCCTGCAGGCCGGAGAAACCGTGCTGGTCTGGGGGGCCGGCGGTGGGGTGGCCCAGGCCTCCATCCAGATCGCCACGCTCCTGGGTGCCCGCGTCATTGCCACGAGCGGCTCCGATGCCAAGCTCCCCCTCGCCCGCGAGCTGGGAGCCGAGCTGGTCCTGAATCACCGAACCGAGGATGTCATCCGGCGCGTGCGGGATTTCACCAGGGGCGGCGTCGACGTGGTCGTCGATACGGTAGGCGAGGCCACGTGGCCCTCCTCACTCCGCGCGCTCCGCCCGATGGGGCGCCTGGTGACCTGCGGCGCCACCAGCGGCCCGCAGGTTGCATTGGATATCCGCAAGCTGTTCTGGTTCCAGTGGTCCATCCTGGGCTCCACGATGGGCAATGATGCCGAGTTCCAGGCCATCGTGGAGCAGTTCCGGCAGGGCCGGCTGCGACCCGTCGTGGATTCCATCGTCCCGTTGGCCCAGGGACCTGCCGCGTATGCCCGGCTCGCGGCGGGCGCACAATCGGGTAAACTCGTGATCGAGGTGGCCGCGTGAACGACATTGTGGATCGCCTGTGGATCGGCACCGAGCAGATGGGGCTGCTGATGCTCCCGCTGGCCGGCGCCGCCCTGATTCTCATCACCGGTTACTTCCTGGCCCGGCAGGTCGGGGTCTGGGTGGAGCAGGTGCTCCGCCGCCTCAACTTCAACCGGGTGGCCGACGCCGGTGGCATCGCCGAGGCGATGGGCCGCGCCGGCAGCCACCTCGACCCCGCCAACGCCATCGGCCGGCTGATGTTCTGGCTGGTCATGCTGGTCGTCATCCTCCTCACCAGCACCGCGCTCGGCCTCGAGAGCATCAACGAGATGTTCGGGTTGATGCTCTCCTACATCCCCACCGTCATCGCCGCCGTGGTCATCATCATCCTCGGCATGATCGTCGGCGAATTCGTGCGCGGCCTGATCCTGGCCAGCGCCGGGACGGTGGCCGGGGTGCTGACGGTGGCCAAAGTGGCCAAGGCGTCGGTGGTGATCATTGCGATCTTCATGGCCCTGCAACAGGTGGGTGTGGCCGAGGAGATCGTCACCGCCACGTTTACGCTGATCCTCGGTGCCATCGCGCTGGCCGTCGGCCTCTCGTTCGGGCTCGGCAATCGCGACCTGGCCGGCGAGATCACCCGCCGCTGGTACGAGGAGGGACGCCAGCGCCGGGAAGCGGTGGCTGCGGCCATCCGGCGGGCGGAGGCCGACGCGCAGGGGGGCGACGGCGAGGGCGACGCCGGCCCCTGATCAGGGCGCCGCGGAATCCCTGGGGATGGCGGCAGCGGCCGGCGGCGGCGTGGTGGAGATCTGAAGCAGCCGGACCCCCTCGGCCCACTGCTCGGCCACCAGGAGCACCCCCTCACCCACGGCAATCACCCGGCCGAGCGAGGGCACCACGAGCATCCTTGCCAGGTCGCCGTCATCGCCCACCACGTGCACCCGGCGCACCGCCAGGGAATCGTGCACGGATCGGCTCTTCTCCAGCCAGATCTGGCCCTCCGGCCCAGTGAAGGCGCCCTCGAACGGCGGCTTGATCATGGCGAACGGCAGCGCCTCCACGGTGCCGCGCAACTCCGGCGGGAACTGGGCCACGAACTCCTCCCGGTCGGCCATGGTCACCTCGTAGACCGGATCCGGCAGCGACGGCCCGCGGCGGCTCTCGCCGGCGGCGTCGGTCCAGGTCACCTGGTTCCGGGCGATCCGCGCCACCCAGAACGATCCATCCGGGCGCACCCCCCAGCGATCCTGCCCACCGAACACCATCCGTTCCAGCCGGCGGCGCTGGTCGCGGGTTACCTCGGACGATGGCGGGGGCGACAGCCGGGCCAGGGTGTCGAATCGCACGAGGTCGGGCGAGGCACGCACCACCGCGCCGGAATCCACGAGGCCCTGCCCATCCACACCACCGGTCGGTGGCGGCTCGAAATAGAATCGTCCTGCGGTGTCGCGCGCCTTGGGAAATCCGACCCGGGCCTCGATCGGAAGGTCGATGGCGCCGCCGAGCTGGCCGTCACGGGTCCAGACGGTCACCCGCCGCATTCCCCAGTCCGACAGATACAGCGAGTCACCCGCCGCGAAGACATCGGCCGGATTCTGGTAGTCCGTGCCCGGGCCTGAACCGAGTGGCGCGTAGCTGTTGGTCGTGAAGTCCGCGACCACCGCCTGGTCCCAGTCCGACGCCACCACCAGCCAGCGGTTGGGCCCCATCCACGCGGCGCGCGGCACCTGGCCGAAGGGAGTAAGGACGGTGTCGGCCGCCGCCCCAAGCCATTCCTCCGTCAGATCCGCCCCCGGCCTGGTGGGCGCGCAGGCCGCCAGCCATGCGCCCAAAAGGACCACCCCGCCTACCCTGTATCGCTGCAGCTGCCTCACGGTATCCTCCCGTCCGGATGCCCACCGGGCGGCCCACGGGCCGCCCCTACAGATTCCGCAACCCCGAGTTCCTCGTTCCCCGGGGGCGCACAGATGTGCGACCCCTACAGTTTCCGCAACCGCACCGACCGCACCCGATGATCCGGACCCTTTTCCAGGATCAGCGTGGCGCGTTCCCGGGTCGGCAGGATGTTCTCGCGCAGGTTGCGCCCGTTGATCTCCCGCCACACGGTGGTGGCCATGGTAATCGCCTCCGCCTCGGTCAGCGCAGCGAACTTGTGGAAGTAGGAGTTCGGGTCCTGGAATACCGTGTCGCGCAGCGTCAGGAAGCGCGCCAAGAACCATTGTTCCACGTCCGGCTCGGCGGCGTCCACATAGATCCCGAAATCGAAGAAGTCACTGACAAAGGTGCGCAGCTTGTCGGGGTGTCCATCCCCGGTCTGCAGCACGTTCAGTCCCTCCACGATCACGATATCGGGCCGGCGCACCACCAGCGTCTCGTCGGGCACGATGTCGTAGATCACGTGCGAGTACACCGGCGCCTGCACCTCCGGCTGCCCAGCCTTGAGGTCCGCCATGAAGCGCAGCAGCGCCCGCTGGTCATAGCTCTCCGGAAACCCCTTCCGGTTCAGCAGGCCCCGCGCCTCGAGCACCCGGTTCGGGTAGAGAAACCCGTCGGTGGTGATCAGGTCCACCTTGGGGTGATTGGGCCACTGGGCCAGCAGCGCGCGGAGCAGGCGCGCGGTCGTGCTCTTGCCCACCGCCACGCTGCCGCCAATCCCGATGACGAACGGCACCTTGGCGGTCAGATTGCCGAGGAAGGTGGCGCTGGCCGCGTGCAGTCCCTGGATCGCCACGACGTACAGGTTGAGCAGGCGCGACAGGGGGAGGTAGATCTCCTCCACTTCGGCCAGGGACACCTTGTCGTTCAAGCCGCGCAGCCGCGCCAGGTCCGCCTCGGTGAGCGTGAGGGGGGTGGCCGCGCGCAGCTGTCCCCACTCCTCGTGGGTGAAGGTCAGGAACGGGGTGATGGTGTCGGCGGACATCAGGGAAAGATAGGCGGGCAGGCGGATGGGAGGGATCTCAAGGCCCGCCGCTCTCGCCCTCAGCGCCGCGAGTCCCCGGCATCCGCTGCGAGACATCACATCCCCGGGCGGGGTCTCGCCCCGCGGATTCCCGTGGCAGCCAGCAAGGTACACAGGACCGCGAAGGTGCCCACAAACGTCAGAGCGGGACTCAGTGAGCCGACCAGTTCCGTGAGCGGCTGGATCAAGTTGCGCCCGGCCAGGAATGACCCGATCAGATCATTCAGGAGAAAACTTGAGCCGGCCAGCAGGAAGGGCCACCCGTGGCGCCAATCTTTGAGAAAGAAGAGGACGCCCACCGTCAGGCAGACCGCTTGGCCGGCCCTCCCGGCGGTGGCGAATCGATGGAAGGTTTCCGGGCCTTCAATCCTGAACGCGGGCACGAAACTGATGAGCGTGAAGAACAGGGCAATGCCCAGGAACAGGATGGCGGTGCTCAGCAGAAAAGAGCCGTGCAACGTGCGCTGCTTGCGCAGGATAAAGGCCAGGAGGATGAGCAACCCCAGCTCCAGGGTGCCCATCACGTTCTGGACGATCAGGAAGTCACCCTGTCCTGACACCACTCCCTTGTGGGCTGAATGCACCGTGAGCAGGGCCGTGGTGGCCACCAGCAGCGGCCCCATGACCAGGACCGCAAGACCTGCTGTCCGGTGAGCCCGGTACTTGTGGCTGCCGATCAGGCTCAGCTGGTACAGCAACAACGCCAGCCACAGAAAGTTGGTGACCACATGCAGGTGATGATACGGCGTGGGATCGGCATCCGCGCCAACATAGATGTCCCAGAACCCCGCAATACTCACCAGTATCACGATCGCCAGCAAGGCATATTCCCAACCATACTGTTGGTGCTTCATGGGGGTGCCCTGGGTCGATGGTGGGTGACGCACCGGCTGCTTCCCGCTCACAATCAGGCGTGTCAGGACTCCGCGCAGTCCAAGGCGCCGCTTCACCTCGGGCCACCAGTTTGGACGATACCCGCAGTGCCGGCAGAACTTATCCGTCGGTCGCTTTACCCGCTAGAGAACCCCCGGGGCAGGCCACCACCATGGACGAGCGAGCGGCCCGCTCCCCCCACCCCGCCACTCACCGGTACCGGGCTGCCACTCAGCGAACGATGTATTGAAGGGGACGGCATCTCGGCGCTACGCTACCTCCGTTCACTGATCGCCGCACCCGGCCGGGCCCGTCGGGTGAGGGAGTCGCCCGCCCTGGATGCGGTCGATGAACCCATACGCGTACTGCACAATGCTCTACCCCATCGGGACTTTGCCGCTGAGGAGCAGCGCCGTGTGCGTCGGATCCAGGAGGCGATGCTCCCGAAGTGCGATCACGAAGCGCCGTGCCGCATGAGTCACCCCGCGTAATTCGTGCTACCTGTTCATCGGTCTCCCCGACCGCTTCTGAATCCCCCAAGGTTGTGCCTCCCGCAACCAAACCCGTGAAGGCTGCGCCATCTCCATGCCCCCTAGAACACCCAGATTGCCGAGTCACCCGTGAATGTCAGCACGGACTTTGCCCCAAAGTTGTAGATTTGTTGTCCTTCCTTCTCCCTCAACAACGACATCTTCAGTTCGGTGATCCCACCAGTCGCCGTGGTGAGCGGCGTGATAACAATCGTGATATCGGGGCCCTTGCCAGTCTTCCGCTCGCCGTCCTCGCTGATCGTGTACCCGAACACCTCAAGCTCGTTGATCAACCGTCTCGCCTGGGTATCGTCCAGCGCGACAGTCACCTCATAAACGTCCCGAAGATACCTGCCGCTCTCGAATGTGTTCGCCAGAGCCTGCTTCCGCGTGACCCCATCCTCCGGCTTCATGTCGGGAAAGTCACTCTTGAAAGCTTCCTGGTAGTACTCCATCACCCACGTGGACAAGGTCACTGTCTGCAACGTGTCTGCGTATTCTACGTAGGTTGCATAGAAGATTGGGACATCCTTCTCCTCTTGTCGAACCGTGCTCAAGTCGATTTTCGCGTTCCCATCAAGCTGGGCGTTCAGCCGATGAAGAAGAAGCTCGCTCCCGCCCGCCTCCTCGACATTGAAGGCGATGCCGACCATCCCCAGTGTGAACCTCGGATCCTTGTCAGCCTCAAAGATTTCGATGTAGGTCTGTTCCCCTGTGATGTAGGCGGCAGTATGAGACTGAGTATCGAGGACGATGGTGCGCTCCCGAAATCGTGAAAACTGATTCCGCATGAACTCCGAATCGACAATGTCCCTGTATGTCTGACCATCCAGCACGAGGTACACGTGATCGAGGAAAACCGGTGGAAACGTTGCGGCGGGCCGCTCTTGAGCCTGCAAAGGCGTGAATGCAAGACAGGCGAAACACAGCAGTACCGGGGATCGCTTCACGGTTGACTCCTTTCGAGAAAGCCGGCCAACGCCTGCGTTGACACGGCGGAGAGATCGACCACCAGCGTGCCTGGGGCAGCGCCTCGACGGATGACCTTGCCTGCCCACCTATCCGACGGTCCGCTGCAACTCCCGCAGATACTCGTGATACTCCACCTCCACCGTGTGCCGATGCGATTCGGTATACCGGTGCTGGATGGCCGCGGCATCCTCCCGCGCCCGCACCGCCACATCGGGTGGCAGCCGGACACGCCCCTGGATGGTGGCCGCCACCACGTGCGCCTGCGCCTCGGCCAGCGGCCAGATGCACCCCTGGGGCTGCACCAGTCCGATGAAATACAGTGCCGAGTGCGCGGGATGGAAGACGCGGAGGTACAACTCCACGGCACCCTCCGAGAAGTCCATCAGTGAACGGTCCAGGAACGGAAAGGTGATGCGGAAACCCGTAGCGGCGATCACCGCATCGAACGGCTCGGCGCGCCCATCGGAAAAGTGGATCGTCTTTCCCTCGAATCGGGCAATGTCGGGATAGGGGTGGATGGTCCCATGCCGCAGGAAGTACAGCAGCTCGGAGTTCACCGTCGGATGGGCGTCGAGAATCCCGTGCTCGGGCTCGGGAAGTCCGTACCGGGCCATCCCGCCGGTTTCCAGCCGCCAGCCAAGTCGGTGAACCCAGGAGCGAATGGCACGCGGCAGCCAGAGCATCCGTGCATTCAGGACATCGGTGGGCAACCCGAACATGAACTTCGGCACGATGTAATACCCGCGCCGAGTACTCAGCCCGGTATGCGCCGACACTCGGCTCGTCTCGACCGCGATATCGCACGCCGAATTGCCACCGCCAACTACCAGCACCCGCTGGGCCCGAAACGGCTCACTGCTCTTGAAGGCATGCGAGTGCAGCAACGTGCCGGTGAACTCACCCGGGTACTCCGGCATCCGCGGGTCCCAGTGGTGCCCGCTGGCCACCAGCAGGTGGTCGAACAGCTCGGTCGTGCCGTCGCCCAACGTCAGGCGCCAGCCGCCGGACGGCTCCGGGTGGGCCTTCGTCACTCGGGTCCGGAACCGGATCGCCGGGTAGAGGTCGAAGTGCCGCGCGTAGCTCTCAAAGTAGGCCAGGAGCTCTCGGTGCGACGGATAGTCCGGATAGTGATCCGGCATCGGGAAGTCACTGTACGCCGAGAGGCGCTTCGAGCTGATGATGTGGGTCGTATCGAAGACGCTCGAATGACCCTCTGAGGCGGTGTAGACCCAGTTCCCGCCAACCCGCTCACCCTGTTCGAAGGCGACAGTGTCGGTCAGCCCCGCCTGACGGAGCACCTTGAGGGCCGCCAGGCCGGAGGGGCCGGCGCCGATGATCGCGATGCGTGGGGGCATGGCTGGACAATAGGGGGAGCAGGGAGCAGGGAACAGGGAGCAGGGTCGAGGGCCGGCAAGTCCGTGGGAATCAACACGGCGCGCACTCCTGGCCTACTGCCCCCTGCTCACTGTTCCCTGTTCCCTGTTCCCTGCTCCCTGCTCCCTGCTCACCGCCCCCGTTCCCCCCTGCAACGATTTCCAACATCCCCGCATCTAAGAAAGTGACTCGAACAGTGGCGGAGACCATGGTGATGCTGAACCTGAGGAAGCGCGAAATCTCCTACGAAGTCTACGACGACCAGGGCCGGCCAGTGGGGTGTGTCATCCTGCCGCGCAGCCAGCGGGTCGTGGGCAAGGACCTGGGCACCGTCCTGCTGCGCCGGCCAACCCCCACGCCCCGCACCGTCCCCCGCCCAGACTCCGAGTCCCGCAAGGCCTCCTGAGCTGCCCACCCCGGGCGCAGCCGCGCCCGGGGATGACCCCGCTATACTCAGAACATGATGCGTATCCGGTCGCCGGCCTTTGCCGGCTTCTTGTTATGGGGATCCCTCCTCGCCCCACCCCTGGCGGCGCAGGATTCGGCTGACCCCTTTCGGCGTGCCGTAGTGGCCAGCCGCGGGGCGCCGGCGGCCGAGCGCGGGGTCAACCATACCTTGCTGGCCCGGGCCTTTGACCGCGCCGACCAGCGCGACAGTGCCGCGGTCCACTACCTCGAAGCCGCGACCCTGCTGCCTGAGGTGGCCGATTGGCTCGTGCTGCGGGCCGCCGGCGTGCTGGCCGACAGCGCCGCGCGGGCGGGGCTGTACCGCCAGCTTACCCTCTCCGCCGCCCAGGCCCGGATTCCCTGGACCGAGGCCACAGCCCGCAGCCGCGCGGGGGACCGCCGCGGCGCCGCGAGCCGCTACGACCTGCTGGGCGCCCCGATCCAGGCCGCCCGCGCGCGCATGGATGCCCAGCCCACCGCGGCAGAACTGGCGACTCTCCGCGGCCAGCTCCTTGAGCTCCTGACCCCGCGCCTGGGCGCCGCCGACACCCGCACCGTCATCGCCATGCTCGATGAACGGTTCGGCCCGTTCAGCGCCGCCGAGCAGCTGATCATCGCGCGCCGGGCGGCGGCGGCCAACCCGGCCCGGGCGGTCCAGGGATTCTCGGCTGCCCGATCGAATGCCGATCTCACCGACGCCGACCGGCTCGCCTGGGGGATGGCCCTCGCCCAGCTTGGCCGTCACCCCGATGCCATGAACATCTTCGCCGCCGTGCGGGACCAATCCGTGGCCGGCGCCGCCGCCTACCAGCGCGCCCGCTCCCTGTTGAGCCGCTCCGGTGCGTCGGCGGCCCTCCCCGTCCTGCGGCAGATCCCGATCGGCTGGCCGGATGACACCGCCAGCGCCAGCGTGGCCTTGTATCTGGCCGGCGACCTTCTGGCCGACCAGGGTGACTGGGTCGGCGCGCGCACCAGCTTCGAGCGCGTCGCGGAGCGCTACCCCACCACCAGCTACGCCGCACGCGCCCTGCTCGAGGTCGGCACGATCTCCTGGGCCCGCGGCGAGCGCGCCGCCGCATACCAGGCCTTCACACAGGTCGCGAGCCGGTATCCCCAACGTGAGGAAGGCTCCGCCGGGGCCTACTGGGCCGGCCGCATCGAGGTGGAGCGGGGTGACACCGCCAGCTCGCGCCAGCGATGGCGTGAACTGATCGCCAGGGTGCCCCACTCCTACTACGCCATGACCGCCGCGCGCCGGCTCGGCCAGGCCGCCTGGGCACCGAGCGGACGAGTCACCCCGGCTGCTGTCAGCGACGCGCTCCGGGCCGCGATGAGCCGAGCAGCGCTGCTCGAGACACTCGGCATGGACACCGAGCAGCGGTTCGAGTTCGACCATCTCGGTGCCGAGGCCGACAGCTCAACCGAGCTGACGATTGCCCTGGCGCAGGCACTCCACGACCACGGGCAGGTGGCGCGCGGGCTCGGCATGGCGCAGCGCGCCTTCAGCCGTGGCGCGGATCGCACCCCGGCGCTGTACCGGCTGCTCTTTCCGGTCCCCTACGCCGATGCGTTCCACGCCCAGGTGGCGGCGCGGAGTTTGGACCCGTGGCTGGTGGCGGGACTGATCAAGCAGGAATCCGGATTCAACCCGCAGGCACGCTCGGGGGCGGATGCCCGCGGGCTGATGCAGGTGCTCCCCTCCGTGGGCGCGCAGATTGCCCGGCGCCTGGGCTTGTCAGGGTTCAACGCCACCCGACTGTATGAGCCGGAGATCAGCCTGATACTCGGCACCCACCACCTGGCGGAGATGCTGCGCCAGTACCCGGACCCCGTCCGCGTGCTGGCGGCCTACAACGCCGGCGGCACCCGGGTGCGCCGCTGGGAGAACCGCCCCGGCGTTGCGGATGACCCCGAACTGTTCCTGGAAATGATCCCCTACCTCGAGACGCGGAACTACGTGCGGCGCGTGCTGCGGAATGCGGAGTTTTATCGGGCGCTGTATCAAGGTGAGAGGTAAGAGGTAAGAGGTGAGAGGTAAGAGGAGAAAAGCATGATGCGTCGCCTCAGTCGATGAAGGCAGCCCTTCGTGCTTGTTCCTCTCACCTCTCACCTCTCACCTCTCACCTCGTACCTCTTACCTCCCCACCACTGCAACTCCACCGGCAGCTCGCTCCGCCGCGCGGCCCCCTCCAGGATCTGGTGTGGCGTCGCCCCGCCCTCACGCATGGCGCGCAGGCTCAGGGCGTCGTCGCGCTTGCTCAGTTTCTTCCCCTCAGGATTGTTGATCAGCGGATGATGGAGGAACTGTGCGGCCGCCAGCCGGCCAAGCAGGCGGCCGAGGAGAATCTGGCGGCCGGTGGAGTCGAGGAGATCCTCACCGCGGATGACGAGGGAGATGTCGTGCCGCAGGTCGTCCACCGTCACCGCAAACTGGTAGGTCCAGTTGCCGGTGGCATCGCGCAGGAGCAGGTCCCCGCACTGCGTGGCGGGCACCTGTACCTGCGGACCCAGGCGCAGGTCGTCGAAGCCCTCGGCTCCCGGGGGAAGGACGACACGCACCCCGGTGCCCGGGGCGTCCAGCGGCAGCGCCCGGTCGCGACAGGTGCCGGGATAGGGAATCTCGGCTCCCTCGGCGAGCTGCCCCATGTCCACGGTCTGCGCAATCTGGGAG
>JBHEPH010000001.1:123881-127509 GCA_046260395.1 Gemmatimonadales bacterium | reverse complement strand
GGGTGGGGCCATGGGGCCGGAAATCGGTCAGATTGAGGGCCGGCTCCTCGGCAACGAGGACGGGGCCTACCTGGTGGCGGTGTCGGGGGTGAACTACCTCCGAGGTGGCCATCAGGCCTGGTCAGGGGAAACGGTCCGGCTGCGTCCGGAGCACATCGGCAATACGTATGAGCGGCGCGTCTCAACCGGCCGCTCCATCGCGATGGGTGCGATCACCATCGGTGGTTTCGCCGCGTTCGTACTCGGCCGTTCGCTGGTCACCGGTGGACAAGATGATCCCGACGACGGGGATGATGGCAAGCCCCCGCCCGTAGAACGACGCATTCGGCCTTAACCGTCAGCATTCAACCTGCATGGAGTCATTAATGCGACGCATTTTCCAGCTTTCCGTAGGGCTCGCCGCCGTGGGGCTCCTCGCCGCGTGCGAGGTAGACCCGCTGGTCCCGACGGAAGACATCCCCACGGCCGGCGTGCGCTTCCTGCACGTGGTGCCGGATACCGGGAGCATGGACTTCCGCTTCGTGGACCTGGTCGAGAACAGCGCCCACTACAACATGGCGTTCCGTGCCACGGCCAACTTCTACTACAAGAACGCCCGCGCCGGCCAGCGTCACCTCCGCGTCTTCATGAGCGGCACGTCGCAGGCGGTGGCCTCCACGGTGGTCAAGGACACGGTCGTCACCCTCGAGGCGGGCAAGCGGTACACCTTCCTGATGTGGGGCTACGCCCGCGCGGGCTCCAATCCCCCGATGCGCCTGACCATGATCGAGGACGATCCGGCTGATCCGGGCGCCTCGGTGGCCTTGCGCGTCATCCACGCCGCGGCCACCCACGGTGCCCTCGACGTGCGGCAGTATGCGAACGGTGGCACCGTCCCAGGTGCCGCGACCTGGGCCAACGTGGCCCCGCTCTCCGTCTCGACCTATGCGACGGCGGCACCGGGCTCCAAGCGGATCAACGTCCAGCCGGCCGGTGGTGGTACCGCGCTCTTTGCCGACGCCCTTGCGCTGGCTGGGGTGGCCGCTACACTTGATATCGAAGCCGCACCGGGCACCACGGTGGCGGGTTCGGCGGTCAGCAACATCATCCTGCCGCGGTCCGTGGCCGGCAGCAGCGCCGCCAATTTCACGACCCCTGGCATGATCAGCGTCTGGGACCGTCGTCCCCCGCGCAGCACCTGCCAGTTCTGCTGATCGGGTAGCCGGTTACCTCGCCATGAGAGGCCCCACAGGGGCCGTCGGGCCGGTGGCCCGGCGGCCCCTGTGGCCTCAGCAGCGGCAGCACCCCAAGGAGGAACGCTCGATGAAACGTGCATTGCTGGGTCGCCTGACCGCCGCGGTCCTCGCCACGCTGGGCCTCGCCTTCGGGCCGGCGGACGCGGAGGCACAACGCCGCGACCGCGACCTGATCACCCGGGAGGAACTGGTGCAGTCCAGCCAGAAGTCCACCGACCTCTATCAGGCAGTGCGCAGCCTGCGTTCGCACTTCCTGCAGGGGCCCAGGGGGCCGCGGAGCATCAACGCAGATCCCGCCCGTACCGGCTCAGGGTCGGCGGGCACCCTGCGGGCCACTGAAGCCCCGAAGGCGGTCCTTTACGTCAACGGCTCCCGTTCCGGGGACGTTGAGATGCTGCGCAACATCCAGACGATCAACGTCGAGGAGGTGCGCTACGTGAATCCCAACGCCGCGAGCATGCAGTACGGAACAGGCCATGAGGGCGGCGCCATCCTGGTCAAGCTGGTGGCCGGCCCTACCGGGGGCGGTGCCTAGCCTGGTTACCCGGCACCTTATGCATGACCAGGCGCCCGCCGGGACTCCCCGGCGGGCGCCGTGTTTCAGGGGGTCCAGGGCAGGTGCAACCGTGGCAGCAATTCGGGCATCTCATGGGGGTGTGGGGGGATGGGGGTGAACAGCCAACGGGGCCGAGCAGAGTGCCCACCGAGAAACGGGGAGGGACGCATGAAGTGGATCTCACAGGGCCTTACGGCGCTGGTCGCCGCGATGCTCCTGGTGACACTGGCGCCGGGAGAGGCGGAGGGGCAGCGCAAGGAACGGGATCGCATCACGAGGGAAGAGCTGGAGCAGTTCCACGAGAACCGGAGCGATCTTTTCCGGGCCATCCGGAGCCTCCGACCGCATTTCGTGCAGGGAAGCCGGGGGAGTCGATCGATCGGCGGTGGCGCCATGGTGGCCACCCGGCCGATCCTGTACGTGAATGGCACCCGCATGGCAGACGTGGCCATGCTGACTGATATCATGACCCGTGACGTGGTCGAGGTCCGGTTCATCCCGCCAACCGAGGCGGCGATGACCTACAACGCCGAGCACGGTGCCGGCGTCATCCAGGTGACGCTCATCAACAAGCCACCCGACGGCGGCTGACCAGCACAAGCACGGCAACGGGGCCACCATGAACCAACCCGTGGCGGCCCCATTGCCAAGGCGGCCGGCAGCGGGGCAGATTCCCGGCCATGAGCAGCGTCACGGCCGACTCGCCACGCCCTCGCACCCCGAGCATCATCTCGCCGTTTGTGGACCTCCTCTGCGTGGGCGGGCTGTCGCTGCTGGTGCTCGTGCCGCTGCTCGCCAGCGGCATGCCGGAGCTGGGCTTCATCACCATCGGCCTGATCTTCTGGCCCGTCACCCTGTTGAATTACGCCCACTTCATGGCCTCGTACCGGATCATCTATCGCAGCCGCGCAATGATCCTGAAGCACAAGTGGGCATCCATGGGGGTGCCGCTGATCCTGCTGGCGTGCATGGCGGTCGCGGTCATGGAGGCGGGCCAGGGCTCCACCGTCATGCTCATTGCGCTGACCGCGGTGGCCAGCGGCTATCTGGCCTGGCATTACACCGGGCAGGTCTGGGGGATGATGGCCTCGCATGCCCACCTCGGCGGTTTCCGGTTTGCTGCAGGCGAGCGCCTGCTGGTGCGCACCGGGCTGCGGATCCTGCTGGCGTGGCATGTCGTCTGGTTCCTGCGGGTGACCCTGCGCGACCCGGCACCCATCGAGCCGATTTACCAGATGCTCAGCTGGGGCGGATTCGCGGCATTCGGGCTGGGCGCGGCGGGGCTGGGCATGCTCTGGCGGCGATCCGCTCAGGTGCCGCCGGTACGGGTGCTGGTGCCGTGGCTGGCGATCTTTGCCTGGTACGCCGCGCTGGCGCAGTGGGGGATTCCCGCCCTCTTCCTGGTGCAGGCGTTCCACGCCCTGCAGTACATCGAATTTCCGCTCCGGGTGGAGATGAACCGGGCCGCCACCGCCTCAGCCGGGAAGGTGGCGGCGCACATGTTCGCCTACGCCTCCGTGCTGGCGCTGGTGAGCCTGGGGCTGGTGGTCTGGGTGCCGGGGCCGGCGATGAACGTCATGACCGACATGTTCGGGATCCCGCCCGATGCCATCATGATCCTGCTGGTCATCCAGTTCATCAACATCCATCACTACTTCACCGATGGCGTGATCTGGAAGATCAGCAATCCCGAGGTGCGCCGGGAATTGTTTGCCCACGTGCCGCGCGCCGCAGAAACGCCAACGGTACCGACGCGGAACGAAACGGGGCGGGGGTAGAGACGCCCGGTGTAGAGACGCCCGCGTAGAGACGCCCGCGTAGAGACGCCCTATTAGGG
>JBHEPH010000001.1:0-123871 GCA_046260395.1 Gemmatimonadales bacterium | reverse complement strand
TTCCGGAAAAATCTGCGTAATCTGTGGATGCTGTTGACAATGCTCGCCACCGCTTCCGACTACCCCGCAATCACTGTCCCCGGCGGGTCCAGAGCAGGATGACCCCGCAATCGGCCGACTGGCCGGCAAACTCAACCGGCACCTCCGAGGCGCTGGCGTAGACCTCCACCGCGTCCAGGCTGGAGATGTTGATGTCGCGGGAGAGGTCCACCGGCTCACCGAAACCGCGTCCCCCGACGCCGCCCGAGCGATACATCGGTACACCGTCCAGGTAGATCGAGAGAAAGCATACCTCGCCTCGCATCCCGGCACGGCGGACGCTGGCGGCGTGATACCGGATGATGGAGCCACCCTCGAGGGAGGGGAGCACGCGGATACTGGGGGCCTCCCGGAGCACCTCGGACATCCGACGGCCGTCTGCCCGCCGCAGGTAGGCGGAATCGAGGAAGAAACCGATGCCCATCCGGCGCCGCTCCTCGAATTCCTGCAGGCGAGGGTTTACCCTGGCATTGGAGGGGGCGGTCACCGTCACCGAGTCAAGCCGAAACGGGTCGCTCATCAGCGCCACGTTGGCGGTCGCCGTGTCGCCCTGGGCCAGGGTAACCTGGATCCGAAGGGCAATGTGTCCGATGGAGCGAAAGAGCACGGCCCGCGCGCCGAGGGGCAGGTCAGCCAGGAAGAAGCGACCGGATTGGTCGGTGATCGTCTGCTGGAAGGTGCGGTCGAGCATCACGGTCACGCCGGAGAGCGGGCGGTTGGTCCCCTCTTCCACGACGATCCCGCGCAGCGCCGCCTGGGCGGCGAGCGGGGATGCCGCCAACCCCATCGTGCCAACCAGGACGAACATCCACCGGAACATCAACTGCATCGTGCCTCCACGGGGGCCGGACTGGGGCCCGGCCCGAGAGTGATCGTTCCCGAAGGTCCGCCGGGCGAATCTGCCCTGAAATAGACCAGTTTTCGTCCCCCGGCACACCCCGAAGAAACCCCGGTACAGGATCACGGAATGCGCGGCCTGAAGGTAACTTTCCCCGGCTGGGCCCTGCCCATCACCCAATCCATAGAAGACGATGCCCATGCCCCGGTTCCGCACAGCCTGCCTGCTCCTGTTGGCCGCTCCCATGGTCGCCTGCTCGCGCACCCCTGAGGCCGACCCGGCCATGGTGGCCGAGTGGATGCACACCTTCTACGGGATCGTCCGCAGTGAGCGGATCGGCCCGCCGGTGGCCTCGCGGCTCCTGGCCTACGCCTCGATCGCCATGCATGAGGGGCTCGCGGCGGCCACCCCGGGGATGCTGTCGCTCTCCGGTGCGGCCAACGGGCTGCCGACGATGCCGGCCACCGAGCGCGGCGTGCGCTACGACCCGACGATCGTGGCCGTCACCGCCGAGCAGACGCTGTTGGATTCCCTGCTCGGGCAGGCGCTGCCTTCCACCAAGGCGATTCTGGGCCGTTTGTCGGACTCACTGGTGGCCGACCGGGTGGTGCGCGGCACCCGTGACGAAATGCGCCGCCGCTCCGAGACGCTCGGGGCCGCCATCGGCAACACCGTGGTGGGCTGGGCCCGCACCGACGGCTTTGCGGAGACCCGCGGCCGCGCCTACACGCCGCCGGTGGGGGAAGGCTTCTGGGGCAACGAGGCGCAGGCGCACCTGGGCGCCACCCAGAGCTACTCCGGGGCCACGGAGTTCGTCGGGCTGGACAACCCGGCCAATGCGTTGCGTCCGGGCTCGGCGAGCGACCGCAGCCTGGTCATGAGCCGGCCCCGGGCGGCGGGCAGCTCGGAGTTGCCGGCGCTCAATATTGTGGGAATCACCGAGCCGTACTGGAACACGGTCCGACCCTTCATGCTCCGGCGCTGGGATGAATGTCCGGTTGCGGCGCCGCCGGCCTACTCCACCGATCCGGAGTCGGACCTTTATCGCGAGGCGATGGCCGTTGTGGAGGCGCAGCGCAACCTGACGCCGGAGCAGCGCACCATCGCCCTGTACTGGGCGGACAACCCTGGCGAAACCGGCACACCGGCGGGGCACTGGCTGGCGATCGCCGGGCAGATGGTGAGCCAGCGCAACCTGAGCGCGCCCCAGGCGGCGCGCCTGTTCGTGGGCACCGCCACGTCGATTGCCGATGCCTTCATTGCAGTGTGGGGCTACAAGTTCCAGTACAACCTGATCCGGCCGCGCCCCTATATCCGGGCCCAGATCGACTCGACCTGGGAACCGATGATCACCAGCCCACCGTTCCCGGAGTATCCCTCGGGTCACGCGAGCCAGTCGGGTGCGGCGGCGGCGGCGATCGTCGGGCTGATCGGTGATGGCCCCTTCGACGACAGCACCAGCATGGCGATCGGCCACGAGGTTCGTCGCTTCGGCTCCTTCTATGAAGCGGCCCAGGAGGCCGCCATCTCCAGGCTCTACGGCGGCATCCACTACCCGATCGGCAACTCGGCGGGCGCCGAAGCGGGACTCTGCATTGGCCGCCTGGTGACCGAGCGGATTCCCCGATGAGACACGGCCTCGGGTTGGTGGCGGTGGCCACGCTGGTGCTCGGTTGCGGCGAGCGCTCGGCGCCTGCCGGCGAGTGGCAACAGGAGGAGGGATATCGCTGGCGTGAACTGGCGGCCTCCGCGCGCGGCCCTGCCGGTTTTGAGCGGATCGCGGCCCGGCGGTCCGGCATCGACTTCCAGAACACCGTCAGCGACTCCGTGCTGGTGGGCAACCGGATGCTGGCCCAGGGAGGCGGGGTGTGCCTCGGCGACGTGGATGGCGATGGCCGGGTGGACATCTTCCTGGCCCGCACCGAGGGGCCCAACGCGCTCTATCGCAACCTTGGCAACTGGCGCTTCGAGGAGATCGCCGACGCGGCCGGTGTGGCTGCGCCGGATCGCTACTCGACGGGGTGCGCCCTGGCCGACGTCAACGGCAACGGCCACCTGGACCTGGTGCTCGTGGCCACCCTTGGCCCCAACGCCATCTTCCTGAACGACGGCGCCGGACGCTTCACCGAGCATGGCGCGGACCTGGGCCTGGACACGACCGGCAAGGGTGGCACCACGCTCGCGATGGCCGACGTGGATGGCAACGGCTGGCTCGATCTCTACGTGGCCAACTACAAGTCGTTCCACCCGGCCGATTCCTTCCCTCCGCAGCAGCGGGCGCCCAACCAGCTGGTGCGCGAGGTCTCGCCCGGGACCTATCGGGTCATCGATGAGTTCGCCGATGATTTCAAGCTCGTGATGCGCCCCGACATGGGCGGCCTCAACCTGACGATGCGCGCCGACCCGGATGACTTCTACCGGAATGAGGGCGGACAGTTCACACGGATTCCGCTCCCCTCAAGCCGGTTCCTGGATGCCGCGGGCCAGCCGCTGGACCCGGCCCCCGAATCGTTTACGCTGGGCGCCCGGTTTGCCGATCTGAATGGTGACGGCGCCCCCGACCTCTATGTGGCCAATGACTTCGAGGACCCGGACCTGTTCTGGCTGAATGACGGCGTGGGTGGCTTCCGGCTCGCGCCGTGGCAGGTCCAACGGCAGAACAGCCACTCGGCGATGGGCGTGGACGTGGCCGACATCGACGGCGACGGACAGCCTGACTTCTTCGTGACCGACATGCTGAGCCGGGACACCCGCCGGCTCCTCACCCAGATCCCGACCCACACGTCGCTGCCCAAGCGCCCGGGCGAGGTCGAGATGCAGCTCCAGTGGCAGCGGAACACGCTCCTGTTGAATCGCGGGGACGGGACGTTCAGCGAAATCGGCCAGGCGGCGGGCGTGGCGGCGAGCGGCTGGTCGTGGGGCACCATGTTCATGGACGTGGACCTCGACGGCCGGCCGGACATCCTGGTGGCCACCGGCCACCCCTGGGACATCATGGATGCCGACACCCAGGAGCGGCTGCAGAACCGGCTGACCAGTGTGCCGTGGCAGCGCCACCGCTGGGAGTACCCCGAGCTGCCGCTGCCCAACGTGGCGTTCCGCAACCGGGGCGACCTGACCTTCGAGGACGCGAGTGCGGCGTGGGGTTTTGCCCAGGGTGATGATATCTCCCACGCGCTGGCGGCCGCCGATCTCGACGGTGATGGGGCGCTCGACGTGGTGGTGAACCGGCTCGGCGCGCAGGCGGTGGTGCTGCGCAGCCGAGCCAGTGCGCCGCGCCTGGCCGTGCGCCTGGTGGGCGACGCCCCGAACACCCGCGCGGTGGGTGCCAGGATCCGGGTGCTGGGCGGCGCGGTGCCGGTCCAGGAGCGCGAGGTGGCGGTGGGTGGGCTGTACCTGTCACACAGCGACTACCTCGCCAGCTTCGCCACTGGTGAGGCCGATTCGGTGACGATCGAGGTGACCTGGCGGGACGGACGGCGCAGCGTCGTCAGTGGTGCACGACCTGGGCGTGAGTACGAGATCACCACCGCGGCGCCCGCGGCTCCGCCGGCTCCGGAGGCCGGTGCCGCACCCACGCCGCTGTTCGAGGATGTCTCCGCGCTCCTTGGTGGGCATCGTCACATCGAGAATCTGCCGGCCGACTGGGACCGCCAGTTCATGCTGCCCAACGCCCTCTCGCAGCTGGGGCCGGGGGTGGCGTGGTTCGACCTCGACCGCGATGGCTCCGAGGACCTGATCATTGGCACGGGGCAGGGTGGTCGGCTGGCGGTGTTCCGCAACGATCGCGGGCGCCTGGCGCCTGATCAGGGTCAGGGCCCCGTGGCCATCCGCGACCTGACCACAGTCCTGGGCGTGGCCGATGAGCGCGGTGTGCGCCTCCTGGCTGGTGTCTCCGCCTGGGAAGCGGCGGACCCGGCGGAAGTGGCCGCTCAGGCCCCGGTCGTCAGCCTCGGCGCCGTTGGCGGCCGCCTGGGAAGCACCTTCGAAGGCGTGGTGGAACCCACCGAGTCTGCCGTCGGTCCGGTGGCGATCGGTGACTACTCGGGGGATGGTCAGCTCGATCTGTTTGTCGGCGGCCGCGCCCTGCCCGGCAGATACCCCGGGGCCACCACGTCCCTGATCTTCCGCCACGAGGCCGGGCGCTATGTGCCCGATCCGGGCAACTCTGCGCTGCTTCGTGACATCGGCATGGTCTCCGCCGCGGTCTTTGCGGATATCACTGGCGACGGGCACGCCGACCTGCTGCTGGCGCGTGAGTGGGGGCCGCTGGTCCTGCTGCTCAATGACGGCCAGGGCCGCTTCCGCCGGGCCCCGGAGAGCTGGGGGCTGGCGGAATGGACCAGCCGGTGGAACGGTGTCACGGTGGGGGATCTGGACGGTGATGGCCGCCTCGACATCGTGGCCACGAGCTGGGGTCGTAACCTGCCGTACGGTGCGAGCCGCGAGCATCCGCTGCAGATCGTGCATGGCCGGATCGGTTCGCGCGGGGAGGACGCCATGATCCTGGGGCGGCACGATGCGCGGCTTGGCGTCGTGGCACCGCTCAACAGCTATCCGCGGGTGCGCCAGGGCATCGCGGGGATTCCTGACCGGATCCGCAGCTTCCACGAGTACGCCGACGCCTCGCTGGACCAGGTGCTCGGCCCCGAGTCCGGCCAGCTCCACCGGCTCTCGGTGGTGACGCTGGAACACACCGTCTTCCTGAACCGTGGGGAGCGATTCGAGGCTGTCCCGCTCCCCGCGACGGCACAACTTGCCCCGGCGCACTACGCCGGCGTGGCGGACTTTACCGGTGATGGCCACGAAGATCTCTTCCTCAGCCAGAACTTCTTTCCCACGGACATTGGCACGCCACGCCTCGATGGCGGCCGCGGATTGCTCCTGCGAGGTGATGGCACGGGGGGGCTGCATCCCGTGCCCGGGGCGGAGTCCGGCATTCAGGTGTACGGTGACCAGCGTGGCGCGGCGTTCGCCGATTTCGACGGCGACGGCCGCCTGGACCTGGTGGTGACTCAGAACGGGGCGGAGACGAGGCTCTTCCAGAACCGCGGCGCCACGCCCGGACTTCGGGTGCGGCTGGCCGGACCGCCGGGGAACCCGGATGGCGTGGGGGCCCAGATTCGCGTAGTGTATGGAGAGGATCTGGGGCCGGTCCGGGAAGTGCTGGCCGGCTCGGGCTACTGGTCGCAGAACGGGGCGGTGCAGGTGATGGGGCTCGCGGCGGTCCCGACCGAAGTCTGGGTGCGGTGGCCGGGGGGTGAGGAGCAGCGGGTGCCGGTACCGACGGGCGCACGAGAGCTTGTGATCGCACGGTAGCAGGCCGTCGTCTCCCTTCTGATCCGGAGGAGACAACATGAATCGGCTCATTGCCCTGCTGGCCACGGGCTCGCTCCTGCTGCCGGGTCTCGTGGCCGCGCAGGGGCTGGCGGTGCTGGTGGTGGATGAGCAGAGCCGCCCGATCGAGGGGGCCCAGGGGCAGGTCCGCGGGCTGGTGGTCACCGCCGGGGCGGACGGGATGATGTCCTTCCCTGGACTGGCGCCAGGGCGGCACATGCTCACCACCCGGTTCATAGGATTCAGTCAGGACGTGCGGGAAGTGGTGGTGTCGGGACCTGAACCGGCCCGGGTAATCGTGAAGTTGACGCGCTTGCCGTTGCGCCTGCCGGCGGTGATCGTGACCGCTGACCGGCCGGGACTCTACGGCATTGTCAGCAACACGCGCCTCGAACCGCTGGCCGACGCCGAGGTGCGGCTCCTCGGGCGCCGCCGCCGGACGATTCGCACAGACAGCGCCGGGCGATTTGCAGCTCCCGCAGCAACCGGGGCATACTTGCTGCGGGTCTGGGCGAGGGGTTACGAACAGCGCCAGTTCGGCGTGACGGTTCCGGATCAGGGAGGGCAGGAGCTGTTGATCCAGCTGGGTGAAGACCCATCGTATGAGGGCCCCAGCAACATGGAGCGATTCGAGGAGTTGAAACGCTCCTACCTGATTGCGTGGTCGAACCGCGGTGACGTGCTCACCCGTTCGGACCTGGCTCAGTATGGGACCAGGTCGATCTGCGATGTACCCGCGATCCGGACGGCCATGCGGCGGGCGACGATCGGACCCATGGATCAGCGATGTGCCATCCGCGCCAACGAGGTCGAGGTGGTCGCGTGGGGTAGTAACTCCTGCTTCATCCCATCCGTGGATGCGTCGATGCCCCGGAGGCTGCCGACGGCCTTGGGCGTGCCCCGGCCGATACGGGACGCCCGCGGCGAGCTCGAGCGGGTCAGGCGATGTCGTCCATATATCAGCGTCGTGGTTGGTGGGTGAGCGCCCCCGCTGCTGGCCTGCTCCTGGCCACCTGCCTCCTGACCCCAGGGCTCGTGGCCGCGCAGGGGTTGGCGGTGCTGGTGCTGGACGAGCAGAGCCGCCCGATCGAGGGGGCACAGGGGCAGGTGAGCGAGCTGCTGGCCACCACCGGGGCGGATGGGATGATGTACTTCCGGGGCCTTCCCCCCGGGCTCTGGGAGCTCACCACGCGGTTTGTCGGCTTCCTGCCGGATGTCCGTGATGTGACGGTGCTGGGGCGCGAGCCGACCCGGGTGCTCGTGAAGCTGGTGCCGGCGCCACTGCGCCTGCCGCCCGTGGTGGTGGAGGCCACGCGGCCCGGCCTCTTCGGCATCGTGAGTACGACCCGCCTGGAGCCAATTGCCGGGGCCGAAGTGCATCTCCTGGGCCGAGGGGGCCGGGCCGTCCCCACCGACAGCACCGGGCATTTCATGCACCCGGAGGCGACAGGCGAGTACCTGATCCGCGTAACCGCCGAGGGGTATCGGGAGCGGCGCTTCAGCCTGAGTGTGCCCCCGGATGGTGGGCGAGAGCTGCTGGTCCACCTGGACGCAGCGGCGCCTGGATACGTCGCCAGCGGGAATCGGGAGCTCTACTACCTGCGTGACCTGAGTTTTCGCCTGGCCTGGGCTCGCCCCAACAGCGTGCAGAACCGGGCTCAGCTGGCCCCCTATGGGACCCGTTCGGTCTGCGAGGTTCCCGAAGTGGGTGCGGTGGTGAACCGCCGGCACCTGCGGGGGCTCGTGACGTTGATTGATGGACAGTGGATGGTTCCCAATCTCTGTGGCATCCGTGCCGACGCGGTGGAGATTGTCGAATGGGGCCGGGATGTTTGTGCGGGCAGTGCCAGCGGCCTGGCGGACCTCTTCCGGGGCATCTGCAGCCCGACGACGCAGGCATCGGGGCGGGCGGGCGCGGTACGAAGCAGAATCCGGCAGGGGCCAGCCTATCTGATCATCTGGCTGTCAAAGTAGGGTCTCTCGACCGGACGGCGTCCTGGGAGGATGCATGGTTCGAGGCTGGTGGGTAATCGCGGGATTGCTTCTCGTGCCGGGCTTCCTGACCGCGCAGGGACTGACCGTGCTGGTGGTGGACGAGCGCGCCCGTCCGGTGGAGGGCGCCCAGGGCCTGGTGGGCGAGCTGCGCGCCAACAGCGGCGCCGACGGGCTGATCCGGTTTCCGGCGCTGGCGCCTGGCCGCTACCGGCTCATTACGCGGTTCATCGGTTACCGACCCGACATCCGCGAGGTGGTGGTGACGTCGGCCGGGCCCACGCGCCTGACCGTTACGCTGGACCCGACGCCGCTGATGCTGCCGCCGGTCGTCGTGGAGGCCACCCGCCCCGGGCTCTTTGGCATCGTCAGCACCACCCGCCTCGAGCCGCTGCCCGGCGCCGAGATTCAGCTGCTGGGGCGACGCGGCCGCACCCTGCGCGCCGACAGCGCCGGCCATTTCATGCACCCCGAGGCGGTCGGATCCTATCTGGTTCGCATCAGCGCCCGGGGGTATGAGGACCGGCGCCTGGGCGTCACGGTTCCCGAAGGAGGTGGCCAGGAGGTGTTGATCCACCTCTATGATGCGGCGCCCGGCTATCAGGGCGCCAGCAACCAGGAGAAGTGGAACCTCCAGGACCTCAGCTTCCGATTGGCCTGGGCCAACCCTCGCCAGGTCCTGACTCGATCGGATCTCGAGAAGTACGGTGTCCGCTCGATCTGTGAGGTGCCGCAGCTGGCGTCCACGGTGACCCGGATGGAGCGCCTGAACGCCGAGGCTCTGATCGATGGGAACTTCGCGGTGCCGAACCCGTGCGCGATTCGTGCCCATGAGGTCCAGGTCATCGAGTGGGGCGACAACAGGTGTGCCAGCACAGCCATGGGGATTGGGGAGCTGTTTCGGGGCAAGGCGCGCGCGATGCCCGAGGCTTCGGCTCGGGCGGGCGTCGTGCGCCGGCGAATCTCTCGCTGCCTTCCGTACCTGTCGGTCTGGACGGCGAAGTAGGTTGGCATGCCTGCGAGGGTCAAGGTCTCGAGAGGAGCGGTGATGGCTGGTCGGTGGGCTGGCTGGTGGCTGGTGGCGGGTTGGTGCCTGACCCCTGGCGTTGCGGCCGCGCAGGGCCTCGTCGTACTGGTCCTGGATGAGCGGGAGCAGCCGATCGAGGCGGCCGAAGGCCAGGTGGGGGAGCTGCGCGCCACTACCGGCGCAGACGGGATGATGCGCTTTCCCACCCTGTCACCGGGGCGCTTCCAACTGGCCATCCGCTTCATCGGTTACCGTCCCGACATCCGGGAGGTGGAGGTGTTCGCACCCGGCCCCACCCAGCTCATCGTGCGCCTGACCCCCGCCCCACAGGTCCTGCCGCCGGTCATCGTGGACGCCACCCGCCCCGGTCTCTACGGCGTGGTCGGCGATCGCCGGGCCCAGGCCATCGTCGGCGCGCAGGTAGAGTTGCTGGGGATCCGGGGCCGGACCATGACCACGGACAGCACCGGGGCGTTCGCCTTTCCGCTGGCCGCGGGGGTCAACCTGCTGCGCATTTCCCGGTCGGGATTCGAGGAGCGGCGCTTCAGCGTCACGATTCCCGAGGGCGGCGGCCAGGAGCTGCTGGTACAGCTCGCCGAGGCCGATGGCAGCTCCCGGGAAATAGGGCCCGGCGAGCGCGGGGCGTTGCGCGACCTGCGCAGCCGCCTGGCGTGGGGCACTCGGCGGAGCGTGATGACCAGCGAGGACCTTGAGCCATTTGGCACGGTGTCGGTCTGCGACATGCCGATCCTCAACTCCGTGACGCGCGATCGCCGGGGCAGCACGCTGGGCGTCGTGGACGGTTGGCATGTCAGCTTCAACATCTGCGACTACCGGGCGGACGAAGTGGAACTGGTGGAATGGGGCGCCAACGTTTGCGCCGATCCCACCGGGGTGCTCAGCCGGATGTTCAGGGCCTCCTGTCTGGGCCAGCGGCAGAGCGGCGGCATCCAGCCGCGCGGGGGGGCGTCCACGCGTGAGCTGCCTGGATACATCATCATCTGGCGTCGCTGGTAGCGTGGCCATGGACTGGCAGCGCCTCGGGTCGGCGTTCGAGAAGGAGGGCGGGCGTTGTCGAGACTTGCGGTAGCCGCGCTGGCCGGGCTCGTGCTCTTCGGTGCACCCATGGCGGTGGCCCAGGGCGTGGTGGTGATGGTGCTGAACGAACACGGCCAGCCGGTGGAAGGCGTGGCGGGCCAGGTGGGCGACCTCCTGGCGACATCGGGGTCGGACGGGTTGATCTTTTTCCTGGGCCTGGACCCCGGGCGCTACCAGCTTACCCTGCGGATCGTGGGCTATCATCCGGACCTCCGTAACGTCGTGGTGACGGACGGCGCGCCCGTGCGCCTGACGGCCCGGCTGAACCCCGCCTCGCGGGCACAGCGCCCGATCGTCACCGAGGGGACGAGCCCCGGGTTGTACGGCATCGTGAAGGACGCCAGTCTCCAGCCCCTCGCCGGCGCCGAGGTGCACCTGTTCGGCCGGCGGGGCGGGGTGGTGCGTGCCGACAGCGCGGGCAGCTTTCGCCAGCCGGACGCCCAGGGCGCCTACATGGTACGGGTCACCGCGCCAGGATTCCGGGAGAGCCGATTCACCGTGGACATCCCGGCAGGTCAGGAAGGACAGGAAGTCCTGATCCCACTGGTTCCGGCGGACACCGCGTACCGCGGCACCAGCAACGCGGAGCTGCTGCTCCTGCGGCAGCTGGGTCGGCGGCTGTCGGCCACTCGGCCCCAGCAGCGGTTGACGCGTGCGGAGCTGGAGTCGTACGGGTTCCGGTCCCTCTGCACCATCCCTCAGCTGGAGGCCAGGATGCGGCGGGCGTCCCGCACGGAGCTGTCCGGCCTGGAGAACGGCCAGCGGCTGGTCAACGTGTGCCTGATCCGCGCCAACGAAGTCGAGTTGGTGGAGATTGGCGACAGGATTATTGTCTGGACACCCCGGTAGCTCACACTCACATCAGGATACCGATGCTTCGGATCACGGCACGTTTCGCTGCGGCGCTTTTCGCGACACTTCCCCTGGCAGCCTGCGGCGGTGACCGTGGCGGCGGCACGCTGACCCTGTCCGCCGCGACCCTGATGGTCCAGGACTCAGGCTTCGCCAATATCGGCAGCATCTTCCACGATGGCGTCTCCGATCTCTACTTCGTCAGCAACATCAACGGCGGCGCCCTGGAGGAGGACGGCAACGGCTTCGTCTCGGTCGTTTCCGGGGACGGCGTGGTTGAGGTGCCGAGGCACGTGGATGGCGCGGCGGCGGGGATCGCCCTGCACGCGCCGAAGGGCATCGCCGTCGTGGACAGCATTCTGTATGTGACCGACATCCACACGATCTGGCGCTTCGAGAGGAACACCGGAGCCCCGCTCGGTTCCACACGAATTGCCGGTGCCACCTCGCTCCACGCAATCGCGCCGCACCCCAACCTGGCGGTCTACTTCACCGACGCCGGTTTCCGGCAGGGCGCCGAGGGGCCCGAACCCTCGGGGACGGACGCAGTCTACCGCCTCTGGCCGGATGGCCGGCTCGACACCCTGGCGATGGGGCCCGAGCTGGGCCGGCCGACCGGGATCGCCGTGGCGGGCGACTCGGTCTGGGTGGTCGGGTCGGCCACCGGTGAGTTGTATCGGCTGGAGGCCGGACAGCGCGTGGACGTGCAAAAGGTGGCGGACCGCCTTGAGGGGCTGGTCGTGACCGAAACCGCCGTCTTCGTGACCGACCCGATCGCCGGGACGTTGCTGCGTGGTACCCTTGGTGGCGCCTTCGCGCCGGCGGCGGAGAGTCTGCCGGGCCCCCGGGCGGTCGCGTTCGATCGCTGGCGCTTCCGGGTGCTGGTGGTAACCGATCAGGGCAATGCCATCCGGGCGATCCCGCTGGCGTTCTGACCCGGGGGCCGGTCTGCGCGACCCCACGCAATCCCCAACAGGAGTGTCCATGCCCCGTTCCTGGCTTCACCTGGCCTTACCGGCCGTGATTCTCGGCGCCGGCTGTTCCACCGCGCAGCCGGCCACACGGCCAGTGCCCCCGCCGGCACCCCAGGCGGGGCCCCCCGCTGCCGGTGCCACACCACCGGCGCCTGGGAGTGGAGCACAGACCGGCCCGCGCGCCTATGACCGGGTCATCACCCGGGCGGCAGTATCGGACTCGGGGCTGTTCCTGGTGCACCGGGTGGAGAACAAGCACTACTATGAGATACCCGACTCCCTGCTTGGCCGCGACATGCTGTTCCTGTCGCGCATCAGCCAGGCGCCGCAGGACCTGAGTCCGTTCCTGAACGCCGGCTCCAACACGGGCCAGCAGGTGGTGCGCTGGGAACGCCAGGGTGAGCGGATCCTCCTGACCGGCGTGGACTACAGCTACGTGGCCGAGGACACCCTGCCGATCGCCTACTCGGTGCGGACCAACACCCTGCGGCCGATCCTGCGCGCGTTCCGGATCGAGGCCTTCAGCCGCGACTCGTCGGCCTATGTGGTGGATGTCACCCCGTTTTTCGAGGAAGACACCCCCATGTTGAACGGGTTGAGCCAGGCGCAGCGCACCCAGTTCCGGGTCCGGCGCTACGATCCGGCCCGCAGCTTCATCAATCAGGCAAAGAGCTTCCCGCTCAACATCGAAGTGAAGCACACCCAGACGTATGATGCCGCTGAGCCGCCGGCGCTGCGCCAGGGCGCCACCCTCTCGATCCAGATGCAGCAGTCGATGGTGCTGCTGCCCGAGCGAGCGATGCGAGCGCGACATGCCGACCCGCGCGTGGGCTGGTTCTCCATCAACCAGATTGATTTCAGCCAGGCGGAGTACAAGGCGGGCAGCCGCTCGCTGATCCGCCGGTGGCGCCTGGAGCCGAAGGATCCGGTCGCCTACGCGCGTGGCGAGCTGGTGGAGCCGGTCAAGCCGATCGTCTTCTACATTGATCCGGGCACGCCGCACGAGTGGCGGCCGTGGATCAAGCAGGGGGTGGAGGACTGGCAGGCCGCCTTCGAGACCGCCGGGTTCCGCAACGCCATTCTGGCGCGGGATCCGCCGTCACCGGAGGAGGACCCCGAATTCGACATGGATGACGCGCGGTATTCGTCGGTGCGCTACATCGCCAACATGACGCGCAACGCCACCGGGCCGAGCGTGTCCGACCCGCGCACCGGCGAGATCATCGAGAGCGACATCATCTGGTACCACAACCACCTGCGCTCCTACCGCAACCGGCTGATGGTGGAAACCGGCGCGGCCAACCCCGCGGCACGCTCGCTGAACATGGACATGGCGCTGATCGGCGAGACGGTGCGCCAGGTCATTGCCCATGAGATCGGCCACGCGCTGGGCCTGCCGCACAACATGACGGCCAGCTCGGCGTTTCCGGTGGACTCGCTCCGGTCGCCCACGTTCACGGCGCAATACGGCGTGGCACCCTCGGTGATGGACTACGCGCGGCAGAACTACATCGCCCAACCTGGTGACGGGGTCACGCGCTTCGTCCGGATGATCGGGCCCTACGACCATCATGCCATCAATTGGGGCTACCGCGTCATCCCGAACAGCACCCCGGAGAGCGAGCGCGCCACGCTGGATCGCTGGATCCGCGAGCGCGCCGACGACCCGCGCTACCGCTTCGAGGCCAGCAACGTCGACCCCCGCACCCAGACCGAGGACATCGGTGACGACCCGGTGCGGGCCAGCAGCTTCGGGATTGCCAACCTGAAGCGCGTGGTGCCCAACCTGGTGGCCTGGACCACCACTCCGGGTCAGGGCTACGCTGACCTCAGTGAACTTTACGGCGAACTGGTGTCCTCCTGGAGTCGCTATGTGGGGCACACGGTGGCCAATGTCGGGGGCGTGTTCCAGACCACCAAGGCCAGCGACCAGGACGGGGCGGTCTTCGAGCCGGTGCCTGCCGAGCGGCCGCGGGCCACCATGCGCTTCCTGCGCGAACAGGTCTTCACGACCCCGGCCTGGCTGGTGCCCGAGGAGCTGATGCGGCGCATCGAGCCGACCGGCGGCGTGAACCGCGTGCGGCAGGTGCAGGCCTCGGTCGTGAACCAGCTGCTCAATCCTGCCCGCCTGCTGCGGCTGGTGGAGCACGAGGCGTATGCGGGCCCCGGCGAGCGCTATCGCCTGGCCGACCTCATGGCCGACATGCGGGCGGGGATCTGGGGTGAACTGGGCGGTTCGGGCCCGATCGACCTCTGGCGGCGACCGCTGCAGCGCGAGCATGTGGGCCGTCTGGCGGCCCTGCTGGCCGATCCTGCCACCCCACCCACGACACCGGCGCAGACCCAGGCACTGGCCGAGCTGAGGGGTTCCGAAATCCGGCCGGCGGCCCGCGCCGAGCTGGTGGGCCTGCGCGCCGCGATCCAGGCCAGGATCGCCCGCGGCGGCGACGCAGCGACCCGCGCGCATCTGGCTGACATCGTGGCCCGGATCGAGGCCGCGATCGAGCCGGGTCGGTAAGGGTGGACCACGGCGCCGCGCCCACACCCGGCGAGGTCACCCGCCTCCTGGGTGCGCTGCGGGCGGGTGAGCCGGACGCGCTCGACCGGCTCTTCCCGCTGGTCTACGCCGAGCTGCGGCGGGCGGCCGATCACCTCCTGGCGCGGGAAGGGGCCGGCCACACGCTCCAGCCAACAGCGCTGGTGCATGAGGTCTATATCAAGCTGGCGGGCGGCGCGCCGCCGGATGCCTCGAACCGGGGGCACTTCATCGGGCTGGCCGCCCGGGCCATGCGCCAGATTCTGGTGAACCAGGCCCGGCGGCGGAAAGCGTCGAAGCGCGGTGACGGCCAGGTGCCGGTGCGCATCACCAACGCGCAGGTGGGCGTGGACATGCACCTGGAGGAGTTCCTGGCGCTCGATGACGCGCTCGACCGCCTTGCCGCGGTGAATGAGCGCCTCCGCCAGGTGGTGGAGCTGCGCTTCTTCGGCGGCCTCACTGAGGACGAGGTGGCCGCGACGCTCGGCGTGACGACCCGCACCGCGCAACGTGACTGGGCCAAGGCGCGCGCCTGGCTCTACAAGGAGCTGTACCCGGCGCTGGATTGAGCGCCGCAGGATGATTCATGACCGATAGCTCAGCACAGCGACTGGCGCGCCTCATGGCGCTCTTCGATGAGGCCCTCGACCTCGCGGCGGGAGAGCGTGCGGGGTGGCTGGCGATGTCCTGCGCCGATGATCCGGCCCTGCGCGACGAAGTGGCGGCGCTGCTCGAGGCGCATGATCGCCCGGAGGGCGTCCTTGACCGGCCGCCGCCGGTGGACCTCGCCGAGGCGCCGCTCGGCGACCGGGTGCGCCAGTCACTTTCTGATCGCTACCTGATCGAGACCGAGCTGGGGCGGGGCGGGATGGCCACCGTCTTCCTGGCGCACGAGCGCAAGCACGACCGGCGCGTCGTGATCAAGGTGCTCCAGCCGGAGATCGCCCGGGTCTTCGGGCCGCAGCGCTTCCTGGACGAGGTGCGGATCGCCGCGCAGCTCTCCCACCCCCACATCCTCGGCCTGATTGACTCGGGGGAGGCCGGGGGCCTGCTCTACTACGTCATGCCGCACGTCCGCGGCATGCCACTGCGCGAGCGGCTCCGGCGCGAGGGCGCCATGCCCGCCGGTGCCGCCATCACCCTGCTGCGCGACGTCGCCGCCGCCCTGGCCCACGCACACCAGGCCGGGGTCGTGCACCGCGACCTCAAGCCCGACAACATCCTCTGCGTCGGCGACCACGCCTTCCTGATGGATTTCGGGATCGCGCAGCTCGAAGCGGAGGCCCGTCGGGGCGAGCGGCGCACCGATCCCGGCGTGCCGCTTGGCACACCAGGGTACATGGCGCCGGAGCAGGCCTCCGGCGACACGGTGGACCACCGCGCCGACCTGTATGCCTGGGGGCTGCTCGGCCGGGAGCTGCTGACCGGCTACCCCCATCCGGTGACAGACCTGGCGGCACGGCGGCCCGACGTGCCCGCCGGGCTGGCGCACCTGGTCGAGGCGTGTCTGCAGGTGGATCCGGCGCACCGCGTCCAGCAGGCGCAACTGCTGGTGGATCAGCTCGATGCCCTTCTGGTTCCCCTGTCGGGGTCGCCGGTGGACTCGACCCCACGGCACCGTCGCCGCTCATGGGGCTGGGTCGTCGCGGCTGGATTGGCCGCCTTCGTGGTCGCGCTGCTCTGGTGGCCGCGTGATGGGGCACCCACCGCCGACCTCGTATCGCAACCGGTGGCGGTGGCGGTCTTCCGCAACGAGACTGGCGACTCGTCCCTCGCCACGTGGGGGCGGATGGCCGGCGACTGGGTCACCCAGGGTCTGCACGAGACCGGGCTGTTTCAGGTCGTGGCGTGGCCCGCGGTCCTCCATGCGTCGGAGCAGTGGATCCAGGAGCGCGCCAGCGGCGGCACCCGGGACCTGACGACCGTCATCGCGGAGCAAACGGGGGCAGGCACCATCGTGTCGGGGTCGTACTACCTCCTGGGTGATGTCCTGCGCTTCCAGGTCGAGATCACCGACAGCCGCGCCGGAACCCTCCTCGGGGCACTCCCGCCGGTGGAGGTGCCACGGGACTCCGCCCACGTCGCCATCCAGGCCGTTCGTGACCGGGTGATGGGGTCGCTGGCGGTGCTGGTGAACGAGCGGCTGGCCACCGTGCCCGGCCTGGCCACGCGGCCGCCCACCTTCGAGGCATACCGGATCTTCGATCGCGGGCTGGTGCTTTACAACGCTCAGGAGTACCGGGCGGCGGTGCTCGAACTGCGCCGTGCCGCCGTACTGGACAGCACCTTCGTGGCGCCGCTGGTGCACGCGGCGTTCGGGGCGGGGAACACCGGCCAGTTCGCGCTGCTCGACACCCTGCTGGGGGCCCTGTCACGCCGCCGCACCGAACTGAACGAGTATGAGGAGTATCAGCGGCAGTACCTCGAGGCGATCGCCGCCAACGACGGCCCACGGGCGCTGGCGGCGGCGCGCGGCGCGGCGGCGGTGGCGCCAGGCTCGCGCTCGGAGTACAACGCCGCGCTCACCGCCAATGCGTTGAATCAGCCGGCCGCCGCGCTGGAGCACCTGCGTGCGGTGGATACCGAGCATGGGTTGATGCGGGGCTGGTCGTCGTACTGGACGCAGTTGGCGCATGCGCTGCACCTGCTGGGTCGCCACCGGGAGGAGCTGGACGCGGTGCGGCAGGCGCGGGTGCGGTACCCCGACCGGCGCGTGAACCTGGTGCTGGAAGCGCGGGCGCTGGCGGCGCTGGGGCGGACGGCGGCGGTGGATTCGCTGCTCGCGGCCACCGAGTCGCTGCCGACCGACACCTACTGGTCGCAGGGCGCGATGCTGGTGATCACCGGGGAGGAGCTGGCGGTGCGAGCCGACACCGCCGCCGCGCGGGACTGGTTTGCGCGGGCGGTGGAGTGGTACCGGACGCGGGCGTTCGAGCCGGGGGCGCCGATCGGCCATCGCGAGTGGCTGGCGCTGGCGCACTACCATCGCGGCGAGGAGGTGGCCGCGGCGCGGGTGCTGGCGGGGCTGGTGGCGGACGACTCGACCCGGCTGCTCTACCGGGGCACCCTGGCCGTGATCCGGGCTCGGGCGGGGGACACCACGGCTGCCACGCGACTGCTGAGGCGTCCCGGACCGAATGAGCTGGGGGTGCACACGGTGTTTCGGGCGCGGATCGCGGCGGTGCAGGGCGACGAGCAGCGCGCCATCGCGCTGCTGACCGAGGCGCTGGGCCAGGGAGTGGACGGCTGGGCGTGGGTGCATACCGGCGCCTGGCGGGACTTCATCAGCATGCGGGAGGACCCGAGGCTGCGGCGGATCATGGCGCCAGGGTCTTGATGACGGATGGCGGCACGGCCTGCGGGTGACTCCCTGTCGACCCGCCGCCCGCCCGATCACGGCTCGCGCCATCCAATCAACTGGCGCGCTGATTGTCCAGGTGGTATCGTATGGCGGGGCGGGTCAGGCTTCTCCAAGGTCGCTGCAGCAACCAACCGCGCCGCCCCCGGGGCGCTCCCCTTTTTCCCTTCGCAGGAGGCAGGATGAAGCCAGTTGGCATGCTCGGCTGGGCACTGATCGTCGGCGGGGCCCTCGTGTTGGCGCTCGGCGGGGTCAGCTATCTCAAGGACCGTGACTCGGCGCGGATCGGTCCGATCGAGATCTCGGCGGAGGAGCGGGGGTTCATCTCTCCCCTCGCCGGCGTGGTCGCCCTGGTGCTCGGGGCCGTGCTGGTCGCAACGGACCGGCGCCGCTCCACGTAAGCCGCGTCTCGCGCCGCGGGCGCGGACGACAGGGCCCCCCCCCGACGCGGGCAACCGCGCAGACGGGGAGGCGCATGCACACCGGCATCGTTCTCATGCTGTTGCTGGTGGCGTGCCGCGGCCTGCCGGCCCACTTGCCCCACCCGCAGGCGAGTGGGGTCCCGCGGGATCTGCCGGCCTTCGTCCACTCGCCCACCAGAGGATCCCTCCGTGTTCATTGGCCACCTTGCTGCGGCCATGGCCGCCAAGTCCCGGGCCCCGCGCACCTCGCTGGGCACCTTCGTCGCCGCCGCCTACGGGCTGGACCTCCTCTGGCCGGTGCTGGTGCTGGCCGGAGTGGAGTGGTTTCGCATCGATCCCGCCGCCAGCGCGTTCACCCCGCTCGCGTTCGAACACTACCCGTGGTCACACAGCCTGGTCACCTCGCTCCTCTGGGGCGGCCTGGCTGGCACGGCCTACTGGTTTGCCCGGCGGGACCAGGCTGGCGCCGTGCTCGTCGGTGCCGTGGTCGTGAGCCATTGGGTATTGGATGCTGTGGTCCACGTGCCCGACCTGCCCCTCTGGCCCGGGGAGAGCCCGCTGGTTGGCCTGGGCCTCTGGAACAATGTGAGCGGGACCTTCGTAGTGGAGGGAGCGCTGTTTGTGGCCGGTTGCTGGCTCTACCTGCGCCACACACCACCCGCGACGCCGGCGCGGAAGCGGGGGTTGTGGGCCTTGGTGGCCGTGGTGGCTGTCATCTGGGCGTCGGGGCCGTTCGCCCCGCCACCGCCCAGCCCCACCGCGGTGGCGGTAACCGCCTTGGCGATATGGCTGTTCGTGGCCTGGTCCGCGTGGGTGGATCGGGAGTAAGCCGTGAGTCGTGAGTCGTGAGAAGTGAGAAGTGAGCAGTGAGCAGGGAACGGTGACTCCAGATCCGCTGAGTTTGCTGCACCGTTGGCTCCGCTCGTTTCCCTTCTTCCGGTTTCCCTCCTCCCTGCCCATGGCCCATGGCCCATGGCCCATTGCCCACTGTTTGCTGCTTACTGCTCACTGCTCACTGCTTACTTCTCAACGAGGGATTCCCAGCATGACCAACCACACCGAAGAGCACCGCGTATCCGGCGAAGGCCTTGTGGCCAAGGTGAAGGAGCTCATCCACGAGGGCAACGTCCGGCGGATCATCGTCAAGAACGAGGAGGGGCGCACCCTGCTGGAGATTCCTCTCACGTTCGGAGTTGTCGGGGCAGTGTTCCTGCCCGTGCTGGTGGCGCTGGGCGCCATCGCCGCGCTGGCCAAGAGCTACACGCTGGTGGTGGAGAAGCAGGAACCGGGGACGGAGTAGGCCAGGAGGCGCGCGGGATGCGGTGTTCCGCTACATTCCATGGAGCAGGATGCACCTGAACTCTCCCTGGAGGATGGCATGGCAACAACTGCACGCAAGGTGAAGAAGGTTGTAGCGAAGCGCGCCAAGACGGCCAAGAAGACGGTCGCGAAGCAGACCAAGTCAATGGTGGGCAAGGCGAAGGGCGCCGCCTCACGGGCTGGCAAGGCGATCAAGGCGGCGGGCAGCAAGGCGGCTGCGTCTGCCAAGAAGGCTGGCGGCAAGGCCGCGGCTGGCGCCAAGAAGGCGGCCAAGAACAAGAAGGTTCAGGCCGCAGCCGCGGTGGTGGTCGTCGCCGGTGCGGCGGTGGCCGCCGGGTGTTGCCGCTCGCAACCGCCGGTAGGGCCGCGTAGGGGCGCGCGTAGGGGCGCGCCTCCGGCGGGCCCTCCAGCGCGCCCGTACGATCGCAGGGCGCCGCGGCGCGCCCGAGACATCGCAGGGGCATTCCTTCGGGATGCCCCTGCCGTGTTTCAACCCGAATCGTTTGAAACCCGGGGGCACGTGTCCCTCGTCGGTACGGCACCGCGGGGACCACTGACCGGGAGGAACCCCGATGTTTGGAGTCTACCTGTTCTGCGCCGTTCTGGGGGGAGGGCTCGTGCTCTTCTCCCTGCTGGGTGGTGATTCCGACGACGGACTCGCCGAGGGGCTGGAGGTGGAGCCGGGCAGCGGCCATGGCGCCAGTGCCCCGGGGGTGGCGGGGGAGCTGCTGCTGGGCTTTTTCCGGGTCCGCAACCTCACCTTCCTGCTCGCCGCCTTCGGGATCACCGGCCTGTTGGGACACTGGCTGGGGTTGGCTCCGGTGCTGACGGCCGTCCTGGCCACCGGCCTCGGGTTGGGCTCGGCGATGCTGGTGCATGGCACCTTCACCTGGTTGCGCCGCACCGATTCCGCGACGGATGTGCTGGAGGACAGCGACCTGGAGGGAAGTTTCGCGCGGGTGGTGGTGCCCATTGCACCCGGTGGTCGCGGGCGCATCTCGTGCGAAGCGTCCGGCCAGCAGCTCTACCTGACGGCCCGCATGTCAGGCGAGGCCGGCGAGCCGCTCCCCGTGGGCGCGCCCGTGGTGATCCTCCGCATGGAGGCCGGGGTGGCGGAAGTGTCGTCCGCCCCCAGCCTGGAACTCTCATCTTCGACCGACTGAGGCCGCCATGAATTCGTCGACTGCGCTGGTGATCGCGGGTGTCATCCTGGGTGTGGTGGCGTTCCTCACGCTCGTCATCAAGTCACTCATCGTCATCTGCCTGCCCAACGAGATGGTGATCATCACCGGCCGCCGGCGGGTGACCTCGGATGGCAGGACGGTAGGTTACCGCGTGATGCACGGCGGCCGGACGCTGCGCATCCCGATCATCGAGCGGGTGTCGCGGCTGGACCTGACCACCATCCCCATCGAGGTGTCCATCCGCAACGCCTACTCCAAGGGCGGTATTCCGCTGCTGGTGCAGGGCATCGCCAACGTGAAGGTGAGCGCCCGCGACCCGATCGCCGACAACGCGGTGGAGCGCCTGCTGGACAAACCATTCGCCGAGGTCATGCAGATCGCCAAGGACACCCTTGAGGGCAACCTCCGCGGCGTGCTGGCCACCCTGACCCCGGAGGAGGTGAACGAGGATCGGCTGAAGTTCGCCCAGCAGCTCATCGAGGAGGCCGACGAGGACCTCAAGAAGCTGGGTCTTGAGCTGGACACCCTGAAGATCCAGAACGTCACCGACGAGGTGAACTACCTGGACTCGATCGGCCGCGAGAAGACCGCCCAGATCCTCAAGGTGGCGCGAGCCGCCGAGGCGCAGCGCAGTTCCGAGGCGGAGCAGATCGAGGCGTCGTCCCGTCAGGCCGCGCAGGTGGCCGGCCTCCAAGCGGACCTGAAGATTGCCGAGGAGAACAATCGTCTCCGGGTGCGCCGCGCCGAGCTGGAAGCCGAGGCGCTGGCCCGCGAGGCCGAGGCCAAGGTGGCGGGGGAAAAGGCGCGGGTGGTGGCGGAGCAATCGTTGCAGCAGGAGCGGATCGGGCTGGAAACCCGACGGCTGGAGGCAGATGTGCTGCTGCCCGCCAACGCCGACCGCGAAGCGGCCGAGCAGCGTGCCAAGGGTACCGCGGCCTCGATCGCGGAGGACGGCCGGGCCCGGCTGATGGTGCTTGAACAGACCATCACGCTCTACAAGAATGCCGGGACGGAAGCCGAGCGGATCTTCATCCTGAACATGCTGCCGGACATCATCAAGGAAATCACCGGGGCGGTGGACGGGATGACGATCGACAAGGTGACGGTGATTGACTCGGGTGGTGGCAAGGGGGTGGCCAATGCCGCCGGTCAACTCCCGACGGCGATCATCCAGCTGACCGAACAGATCGAGGCGGCAACGGGGATCAACATCCTGAGCCGCCTGGGGAAGACGGCAGTGAGTGAGGGCTAGGGGCTGGGGCCAGGGAGAGCGAGAAGCGAGAAGCTAGAAGTAAAAGCCGCCCTGCGGAAATCGTCTGCGATGACGGCCGCAAGGTTGTTACTTCTCGCTTCTTCCTTCTTGCTTCTCCCTTCCTACCCGGCCAGCGCCAGGCAGGTGACCTCGATCCGGGCGTTGGCCACCAGCCCGGACACCGCCACCGTGGTGCGCGCCGGGGGCTCGCTCGGGAAGAAGGTGCGATACTCGGCGTTCATCGCCTGGAATTCGGCGATGTCGGCCAGGTACACCGTGCACTTGACCACCCGGTCCATCGAGCTGCCCACCGATTCGAGGACCCGCTTGATATTCTCCATCGTCTGCCGCGTCTCGGGCCCGATGCCGCCCGGCACCAGCCCCTGTCCTGGGGCGAAACCGAGCTGGCCGGAGAGGTAGAGGATGTCGCCCACCTTGACGACCCCGCTGAGGTTGGCGCCCGCTCGGGGCGGCTCGGGAAGAATCTCGCGGCGGGCCTGGGCCTCGAGCGATGTGGTGGCGCCGAGGAGGAGCAGGGCGGCGGCACAGGTAGGGAGCAGGCGACGGACGGGCATCACGATCTCCATTCGGGTGCGGACATGATCATTCGGTGGACATCCCGTCGTCACCGGGCACGGCCGGCTCGTGGGGGATGGTGAAGCCTTCGGCAAGATCGGGTTCAGCATCAGCGTTGCGCATCCGTCCCGCCACGTACTCTCCGATCACCGGCCCGAACTTGAACCCTTCGGCGGACCCCCCGCCGGCGATCCAGAGGTTGGTGAACTCCGGGTGACGGTCGATCAGGAAGTTCCGCGTGGCGCTCGATTCATAGTGGCAGGCACGAGTCTCGATGAGTGGCGCACGGGTCATGCCCGGGAACCGTGATTCGAGAATCGTCCGGTTGCGGGCAACGCTCTCCTCCGGCACCCAGCGCTGGCTCATGTCGGGGTCGAAGGCCCCTTCCCCGCTGGCGCGCACCCGGAAGCCGCGGTTGTCGGGCACCAGCGCCGGCCAGCCCGTGACGCCGGGGAAGTTCCAGCTTGGCAGGTTGGGGACGGTAAAGCGCTCGTCACCCGGGGGCGTGCCGAAATAACAGACGTGGCCCACCGGCAGGTTCATCAGCGGGCCGATCAGGTCGGGAAAAACCTTCGGCAGCCAGGGCCCGCAGGCAAAGCAGAACTGGTCGGCGGTGATCCGGTCGCCGTTGGCCAGGGCGATGGACTCCAGGGTAGCCCCCTGGCGCTCGCCCAGGAGCGCGTGGCCGATGCGCACCTGGCCGCCGAGCCGCTGGAAGACGACGCCGACGGCCTCGCAGGCGCGGCGGGCGCGCACCACACCGGCCTCCGGCTCGTACAGCGCCACGGTGATGTCATCCACCTGGATCGCCGGCCAGCGGCGGCGCACCTCGCCGACATCGAGCACCTCGTGCGGAATCCCCTCCGCCTGCCACCATTCCAGTGTGCGGGTGGTGAACTGCTGTGGCTCGGCGCGCAGGATCAGGTCGCCGGTGGTGAAGAACAGCTGCCCGCCAATGACGTCCTTCCATTCCTCGTCGAACGCCTGCCACCGCCCGATCGCCTTCCTGGCCCAGCGCATCCATTCCTGGCCCACCGCCCGGTCGCCGTAGCTGGTGCGGACCCCGCGGGTCTCGTCGCCCGAGGTCGCACGCGAATTGCCCGGGCCGTACTGGTCCACCATCACCACCCGCGCGCCCTGCTGCTGCAGGTGGAGCGCCGTCCACCCGCCGAAGGCGCCGGCGCCGATCACCGCAATGTCGAACCGTTCGGTGCGCCCCGACGGCGGCGGGGCGGGCTGCGGCGGCGGGAACTCGATGGGTGGCCCGCCCCAGCCGCCCGCACCACCACCACCCCCACAACCGGCCAGGGCAAGGGCCGCGAGTTCGGCGGCGGTCAGTGCTACGAACGAGCGACGGTCCATCACGGACTCCCGGCCGGTGGGGTGGCGGGGATGCTCAGTGGCTGGAGCTTGTCCGCCTCGGCCGGCAGCTCCTCGCTGCCGGCGGGGTAGCCGTTGAGGCGGAGCATGTAGGCCACGATGTCGGCGTACTCCCCGGGCTTGAGGCGGCCCGGGTTGTCCTGGGGCATCGTGGTGCGGATCAGTTCCCAGATCTCGAACGGGCTCCGCCCCGCCCAGGCGCGCCGGAAGGCAATGCCGGTGTAGGCGGCGGCGGTGTGGCACGCGATGCAGTTGCGCTGGTACGCGGCCTGCCCGCGACGGGCCTGGGTCGCGGTATAGGTGGCCTCTGGCGCTGCCGCGGTCGAGTCCGGCGCGGACTGCGCCCAGGCGGGAGCCGCCAGGAGAACCAGCAATGCCAGCGTCGAACCAGGTCTCAGGCGCACGAACACCTCAGTCAGGAAGGCGGAGCGCCACGAACGCTCCCCCCGGAAAGGGTGCGCCGCCCACTGCACTGAGCAGGTACTGCTTGCCCTGGTGCATGAACGTCATCGGCGCGGTGGTGGTGGCGCCAGGGAGCTCGACGGTGGCCAGCTCCTCGCCGGTGCGCTTGTCCACGGCGTGCAGGAGGGGACGGCCCCCGCGACCCTCGCCGTAGATGAGGAGGGACCTGGTCACCACCGCAGTGGCGTGGGTGCCCACGCCGGTGCGCCCCACATCCACCCCCTGCAGCGCGGCGTGATCGCGGATGTTGGCGGGCGTATCGCCATTGGTGATCCACCAGAGATGCTCACCGGTGTTCAGGTCGATGGCGGTGATCCGGCCATAGGGTGGCTTGAAGAGTGGCAGGCCGTCCACGCCGCCCACGCCACCCGGCCCCCAGGAGACCCACTGGACATTCGACAGCGAGTCGAGGCTGGTGCCCGGCACCAGCCTCGGCGCGCTGCACGCCTTGGTGGAGGCGACATACAGGATGCCGCTTTCCGGGTCGATGACCGAGCCACCGGGGATATTGGCGCCGCCGTTGGCTCCCGGACAGTGGATGGCGGCCTCGAAGCCGTCGGCACCCTGCACCGCCGGCGGGGTGAAGAGCGGCCCGATCCGGAACCGCGAGATGTGCTGCCGGGCCCGCTCCCGGAGCGCGGGGGTGAAGTCGATCAGGTCATCCTCGGTCAGCCCCTGCATCTCGAACGGGGCCGGCTTGGTCGGGTGCGGCTGGGTGGGCGAGGTGTGCTCGCCGGGCACCGTCGACTGGGGCACCCGCCGCTCCTCGATCGGCCAGACCGGTTCGCCGGTGGCGCGGTTGAAGACAAAGGTGAACCCCTGCTTGGTCACCTGGGCCAGGGCGGGGATCCGCCGGCCGGCCACCGTGATGTCCACCAGCTGGGGTGCGTGGGGCACGTCATAATTCCAGATGTCGTGGTGCACCGTCTGGAAATGCCAGCGCCGCTGGCCGGTCTGGATATCGAGGGCGATGATGCTGGTGGAGAAGAGGTTGTTGCCGGGGCGATAGCCGCCGAAGTAGTCCACCGTCGGCGGATCGGTCGGGATATACACCAGTCCGAGCGCGGGGTCGGCGGAGAGCGGCGCCCAGGCCGAGACGTTGCCGATATGCCGCCAGGCGTCGGACTCCCAGGTGTCGTGGCCGAATTGACCGGGGCCCGGGACCACGTTGAAGGTCCAGCGGTGCCGGCCGGTGCGCGCATCGTAGGCCAGGATGTTGCCGGGCACGTTGTGCTGCCGCGTCTGGTAGTAGCCCTGCTCGTGCGAGTTGCCGATGACCACGACACCGTTGACCACGATCGGCGGCGATGAGCTGGTGATGTAGCCGACCTCCTCACCGTACCCGGTGTCACGGTCGTGCGGCCAGGGACCGAGATCGGCGAGCAGGTCCACCGTGCCAGCGTTGCCAAAACTCTCGATGAGACGGCCGGTTTCGGCGTCGAGCGCGTGCAGGAAGAACGCCGCGCTCACGACGTAGATGCGCCCACGGCCGTCCACCACATCGTACGCCACTCCCTTGCCGTAGTCCTTGCGCATGGAATCACGCCAGCGCTTGGTCTCGGGCTCGCGGAAGGTCCAGAGCGTCTCGCCGGTGGCGGGATCAATCGCCACCACGGTGCGGCGCGTGCCCGCCACGCTGAAGAGCTTGCCTTCGGCGTAGATCGGCGTGGCACGGAGGAGCGCCTCGCCCTCGGGGCTGAAATTGTCGGCGCGCCAGGTCCAGGCCACCTCGAGCTCGGCAAAATTGGCGGCGGTGATCTGGTCCAGCGGGGAGTACCGTGTGCTGGAGGCATCGGCACCCCAGTGGGTCCATCCGCCGGCGGGCGGTGCCTGGGCGTGCGCCGGGGTCGCCGGCACGGAGCTCAGCAGTGCGAGCGCGACCAATCCTGTGGGGCGAGGCCAGCGGGTTCCGCTCATGGTGTTCTCCGGAGGAAGCGACGCACCGCCCGACCACCCACCTCAGCGCCGTAGACGTTGCCGAGGGCATCCACCGCCACACCCTCGGCGAAACTGGTGCCCGAGGCATCGGGGTTGGGTTCGGTGTCGGGGATGAAAGCCGTGACCCAGCCGGTGCGCGCACTGCCGATGTACATCCCGCGGCGCCAGCCGGCGTTGCGGCGCGTGTTGGACTCGGAGTCGGCGGCGTAGAGCACGTCGTCGGCGTCAATGTAGATGCCGCTGGGCCGGCCGAACTGGGTCCAGGTGGCCAGGTGCTGGCCGTTCTGGTCGAAGAGCTGGATCCGGCTGTTGCCACGGTCGGCCACGAACAGGCGGCCCTGGGAGTCCATGGCCAGCGCGTGCGGGTCGCGGAACTGGCCGTGGTCGCCGCCGGTGGTGCCCCACTCCATCAGGAAGCGGCCGTCCGGGGCCAGCTTGAGGATCCGGTTGTTGCCGCCGACGTCGTGCCCGTCAGCCACGAAAATGCTGCCGTCCGGGGCCACCACGACGGCCGAGGGCTTGTTGAAGAGGGTGGGCCCGTCGCCAGCCACCCCTTTCTGGCCCAGCGTCATGAGCAGCTGGCCGGTGGGGCTGAACTTGTAGATGACATGGCCGTAACCGGCGAGCGGCTGGCCGTAGCCCACGGCATCCGTCACCCAGACATTGCCGTCCCGGTCTACGTAGAGTCCGTGCGGCCAGGCGAACATCCCGGCGCCGAAGCTCCGGATCACGTTGCCGTCGAGATCGAAGAGGATGACGGGATCGTGCGGGGAGTCGCCACAAATGTTGGCACCACACCGCTCGGCCACCCAGATCGAGCGGCCGTCGGGGGCGGGCCAGATGCCACTTGTCGCACCCCAGGGGCGATTGCCGGGGAGAGTGCCCCAGGCGTCGCCGGGGAACTGGTAGGGGTTCGGGGCGATCATCTGCGCCGCGACAGGGCCCGCGGCCGTGAACAGCAGCAGCGCGCCCAGCCCGAGGGCCGGGGTGCGGTGACGCATGGTGGCTCCTTCCTGGTCGTGACGAGAGGCCAACCCCCAAATCTGTCCCCGAACCGCCCTGTCGGCCACCCCATGCCTCGGCCGCGCCCTCTCACGCCCCGGCGCCTCTCGCAGTAGATTCCCAAGGTCATCCTTCACGACCACTCCGGAGCGCGCCGTGCCTGTTGCCTCGATGGCCCGCAGCATCCTTTGCCTCCTTGTTGTCCTGCCAACCTTCGTTGCCGCACAGGGGGCGCCCGCTCAGCCGGTCCGTTTGAACCGCACGATCGAGCTGCTCGAGGCGGGCCAGGCCACCTTCGGGATCTTCAGCCACGACCGGTCATTGGAGAATGCCCGGGCGCTTTCCCGCTCCGGCCTCGATTTCGTCCTGATTGACATGGAACACGGCCCGCTCGACATCGAGACGCTGCGCATCTTCCTGCTCGGCATGACCGACCGGGCGCGGATCATGGCCAAGGGGAACCTGCAGCCGGAGGTGACGCCGATCGTGCGGATTCCGGTCAATGGCGGCGACCTGGCCACGTTCATCACCAAGCAGGTGCTCGACGTCGGGGCGATGGGGGTGATGTTTCCCTACATCAACACCGCCGAGGAAGCCCTCCTGGCCGTGCGCTCGGTGCGCTATCCGCAGCGGCGCGGGGCGCCGGACTATGAGCCACAGGGGCTGCGCGGCTCCGGTGCGGGCAATGCCAGCTGGTTGTGGGGCATCCCGGACTATGGCGCGAAAGCGGACGTGTGGCCGCTGGACCCGCAGGGTGAACTGATGGCGGTGATCCAGATCGAGACCGCCGAGGCGGTGCGCAATGTGGACGCGATCCTCGCTGTACCCGGGGATCTCGGCGATCTTTGTCGGGCCGGCCGATTTGGGGCTCTCGATGGGTGTCTCGGGCGCCGAGGGCCAGGCCGAGTTGGAAGCCGCGATCCAGACGGTGCTGCGTGCGGCCAAGGCCCGCAACATCCCGATCGGTATCACGACCGGAGCGGGTAGCATCGAACAACGGCTGCGCGAGGGTTTCAACTTTGTGACCGTGGCGTTTGGCGATGGTGGCCTGACGCCGGGAGGCACCACGACCCTGCAGCGCGGCCGCGCGGCCGCCGGACGGCCCTAGGGGCCGCACCACCCCTGGCCTCCAGCGGGGGGCCGACCCACTCGACGATTCGAAGGAGGGAACCCATGGCCAGCAAGCGGACCACACATCGCAGCAGCAGTGGTACCAAGCTCTATGCAGTGCGCGACTCGAAGGGCCGGTTCGTGGATATCCAGACCTACAAGCGCGCACACGCGGCAGACCTGCGCACGACCAGCAAGGCCGAAGTCGCCGCCAAGGCCAAGGCCAAGAAAAAGTCCAAGAAGTAGTCCCTGACGCCGAGCGAACCGATGGCCCTTTCCGATACGGGCAGCACGCCGCCCCCCAAGCCCCGCGACGAAGAGCTCGACGTTTTCGGGCTGACGCACGCGGGCAAGGTGCGCCCCGCCAACGAGGACCATTTCCTGATGGGCTCCCTACACCAGAGCCTCCGGGTCCTGTCCACCTCACTGGCGGCGCCGGAGCGGCTTCCCCTCGACGGCGAGCGCCTGGCGTACCTGGCGATGATTGCCGATGGCGTCGGCGGTGGCCGCAAGGGGGAGGAGGCCAGCCGCCTGGCGCTGGAGGAGATCACCGCCTACATCGCCGACAGCACGCGGGTGTTCTATCAGGGGGATGCGCAGGGCGACGACTTTACCCAGATCCTCCAGGACGCCGCCACGCGGGTGCACGAGCGGGTGCAGGCGCTCGCGGCCGAGGATTCGGAGCGGCGTGGCATGGCCACGACGCTGACGCTCTACCTCGGCGTCTGGCCCTGGATCTACCTGCTGCAGGTGGGCGATTCACGCTACTATCTCTATTACAATGGCGAACTGACCCAGGTCACCCGCGACCAGACGATGGCCCAGGAACTGGTGGATCAGGGCGTGCTCAAGCGTACCGACGCGTTCAACACGCGCTGGGCCAATGTGCTGTCCAGCTCGATCGGCGGCAAGCAGACGGCCCCGGTGGTGACCCGGCTGCAACAGCGGCGCGGAAGTGTGCACCTGATGTGCAGCGACGGCCTCACCAAACATGTGCCGGATGATCGGATCGCGGAGCGGCTCCGGACGATGACGTCGTCGCGTCAGGTGTGCGAGGCGCTGCTGGAGGACGCACTGGAAGGGGGCGGAACCGACAACATCACCATCATCGTGGGACGGGTGAAGGAGCCCGCGGCGTCCGCCGGCTAGGCTTGGCCTGAATTGCCGGAGGCGGTGGCACCCGGCAGGTCAAGGTTGGTGCCCAGCCACGCCCGGGCGAACTGCCAGTCCCGCTTGACGGTGCTGACCGAGAGGTCCAGCAGCGTCGCAATCTCGGCAATCTCAAACCCCGCAAAGAACCGCAGCTCCACCACCCTCGCCCAGCGCGGTTCCGCGGCTTCCAGTCGTGTCAGGGCATCATCCAGGGCCAGCAGATCCACGATCGAGGTGGCCTCGCCCGCCAGGGCGGGGTCGAGGGTCACCTTGATGCCCCCGTCCCGCTTGGCAGCGCGACGGGCCCGGGCGTGGTCCACCAGGATGTGGCGCATGACCTGGGAGGCGGTCCGCAGGAAGTGGGAGCGGTCCTTGAAGGCCGCGGCGTCGCGGGCGTGGAGGCGCAACCAGGCCTCGTGGACCAGCGCGGTCGGGGCCAGGGTGTGGTCGGCCCGCTCGGCCCGCATGTGGTGCCGGGCAATGGCCCTCAGCTCGTCGTAGAGCAGGGCCAGGGTGTGTTCCGGCGAGCGGTCCGTCGGCGGTGGGCCGCCACCTGCATCCATGGGGTGGATCCTCGGAGTGATTCGGCAATCTTGCCGCCATCCCGGGCCGGGCGCAAGCGCGGGGCCGCGACACATTGACCCGGGGCTGGCCCGGGCGTAACCTTGCTTCCACACTCCCCCATGCAACCCGAACGCCTCCAGCGCCTCCGCGCCCTCTTCGACCAGATCCTCGACGCTCCTCCCGAAGCACGCGAGGGGTTGCTGCTCGTGCTCACGCGCGAGGATCCGACCCTGCGCCCCGAACTCGAGGCGCTGCTGGCGGCGCAGGGGCCACCGACCGATGAGATGCAGGCGGCCGCCTGGTCGGACGCCGGTTTTTCCTGGCTGCCGGAGGACCGGTCCGGCTCGGTGGTGGGCCCCTACCGGCTGGAGTCGCTGGTGGGTCGCGGCGGCATGGGGGAGGTCTACCTGGCCCGGCGGCTCGACGCTCCGGGAGACCTCCCGGTTGCGGTGAAGCTGCTCCAGGTCGGCCGCGAGGGAGAGGGGTTGGTCCGACGCTTCCGGCAGGAGGCACGCATCCTCGCCTCGCTGCACCATCCCGGCATCGCGGCGCTGCTCGATTCCGGGGTCAGCGAAGGCGGTCGCCCCTACCTCGTCATGGAGTACGTGGCTGGGGAGCCGATCACCATCTGGTGTGAGCGCACTGCGCCATCAATTCGGGAGCGGGTGGCGCTCTTCCGCGAGGTCTGTGCGGCGGTCCACTTCGCCCACCAGAACCTGGTCATTCATCGCGACATCAAGCCGGCGAACATCCTCGTCACCGGCGCCGGCCAGGCAAAGCTGCTCGATTTCGGCATCGCCAAGCTCCTGGCCCCAACCGACGATCCGCTGGTGACCACGACCCTCAGCGGGCGCGCCCTGACGCCGTCGTATGCCAGTCCCGAACAGGTGCGGGGAGAGTCGGTCACCACGGTGAGCGATGTCTTCTCGCTGGGTGTGGTGCTCTACGAGCTGCTCACCGGGCGCCGGCCGCTGGCCCTCCAGGACCTCCCGCTGGCGGAGGCCATGGAGCGCGTGATCACCGAGGAACCGGTCCGGCCGAGTGCCGCGGTGCCCGCCGATGATCCGGTGGTGGGTGCTCGGGCCTGGCGCCGTGAGCTGGAAGGCGACCTCGACAACATCGTCCTCAAGGCGCTGCGCAAGGAACCGGCCCGCCGGTATCCCTCGGCGGCAGAGCTGTCGGCGGATCTCGCGCGCTTCCTGGAGGGGCGGCCGGTGGCGGCCCGGCCGGACACCCTCGGGTACCGGGTCCGCAAGTTCATGGGACGTCATCGGGTTGGAGTGCTCGCGACCACCGCCGTGATGGTGGTGGTGGGCCTGGGTGCGGCCGGAACCATCAGCCAGTCGCAGCGGGCCGCGGTGGAGCGGGCCCGGGCGCTGCAGCGGATGTCGGATGTGCGCGAACTTGCCAATTCGCTGCTTTTCGAGGTGCACGATGCGGTCGCCGAGCTGCCCGGCGCCACCGAGGCGCGGCGCCTGATCCTGGAACGGGGCATCCAGAACCTCGAGGCGCTCGCCGAAGAGGTGAGCGGCAACCCGGAGCTCGAGTGGGAGCTGGCGGAGGCGTACCTACGGACGGGGCTGGTGCAGGGGGACCCGACCCGGGCCAGTCTGGGTGACCTGGTGGGCGCCGAGGCCAGCTTCCGGCGGGCGAATGCGATCGCGGCCGCCCTGGTGGCGGCCGCCCCCCGCGACTGGCGCGCCCGCCGCACCCTGGCCCTGGTGCAGGAGAAGCTGGGCGACGTCCGCGCCTGGCGCGGCGAGGTGGGCGAGGGTGTGGCCCACGCCACCGAGGCGCTGGCGCTGTATCGCTCCATCGCCGCCGCCTGGCCCGACAGCAGCCGGCACCAGCTCTCGGTGGCGATCAGCCTGGTCAAGCTCGGTGACCTCTCCGGCAACATGAACTTCCCCAACCTTGGAAACCCCGATCGCGCGGTTGAGCACTACCAGCAGGCTCGGCGACGATTGACTTCCCCCCCGCTGGCGGATGCCCCCTCGTGGGGCACCCGCCGCTACCTGGCCCTGGTGGATGAGCGGATCGGGACGGTACACCGCACGCGGGCCCGCTTCGACGAGGCGCGGGAGGCCTTTACGCGCTCGCTGGAGGCGCGCGAGGTACTGGCCCGCGAGGAACCCGCACATCTCGATGCCCGGCGCGACCTTGGCGTGACCCGGCAGAACCTCTGCGAGGTCCACCTGGCGCTGGGGGACCCGGATCCCGCGCTGCGCCTGTGCCGCGAGGCGCTGGCCATTTATCAGGAGCAACACGAAGCCGACCCCAGCAACGCGCAGGGGCTCAGTGACGTGGCCATCGGGGCGCAATCCCTGGCCGGCGCGTTGCGCGCCAGTGGCGACCAGATCGGCGCGCTCGCCGTGCTGGATAGCGGGATCACCCGGATGCGCGAGGTGCTGGAGGCGGCGCCGGCCGGCCTCCCGAACCGTCGCACGATGGTGCGCCTCCTGGTGCGTCACTCCGCCTACAGTCGCGAGGCTGGTCGGCCGGCGCCCTGGGCGCGCGAGGCCGAGCGCCGGCTCATGGAACTCCGCGCGGAGGGGCAGCCGCTCCGGGAGCACGAGGCCCTCCTCCAGGAACTCGCCGGCCCCCCCGGCTCCTGATCCAGCCCGCCCCCGGGCCGGCGCTATCTTCCCCGAATCCTCGTGACGGGAGCACCACACTGGCCAGGGACGCGATGAGGCAGGGATTGCCCCGATACTCCGGCGGCGGGTGGGCGGCGCTGCTGCTTGTCGCGGCGTGCGCCACGCCGGCCTCCCCCCCGGCCGGCGACACCGCCCGCATGGCCGATACCCTGGCGCTGTTCTACGCACAGGCGCTGGCCCAGCCCCAGCAGTATCCGTTTCTCAACGCCACGCGCGCCGACTCGATTGCGGCTGTCCTGGCCGGACAGGATGGGATGCAGGCGGTCAACCTCCGCTTTGCCCTGGCCCAGGAGCTCCTTCTGGCCGGCCGGACCCGTGACGCCATCGCCGAGCTCGAGCAGGTGCTCCAGGACGCCGGCGCTGCCCTGGATGCCAGCAATCCCGCCAACAAGCCGTTCTACGACCTGCTCGCCATCGCCTGGCTGCGGCTCGGCGAGCAGGACAATTGCCTCATCAATCCCGGGGCGACGGTCTGCATCCTGCCGCTGGATGGCGCGGCGCGGCACACCCTCGAAGAGGGCGCGCGGAATGCAGTCACCCAGTACGAGGCGATCCTGCGCCGACATCCCGATGATCATGCCTCGAAGTGGCTGCTGAACATTGCCTACATGGCGCTCGGCGGGTATCCGCAGCGGGTGCCGCGCGCCTGGCTGGTACCGGGGTTGGACCGAACCGTCTCTCAGGACTTCCCCAGGTTTCCCAATCTGGCGGGTGACGTGGGCCTGGCCGTGGACGGGCTGGCCGGTGGCCTGAGCATCGCCGACTACAACCGCGACGGCCATCTCGACCTGTTCATGACCTCATGGGGACTGAACGACCAGGCGCGGCTGTTCCTGGCCGACGGCCGGGGCGGTTATGAGGACCGGTCCAGCGCGGCGGGGCTGGATGGCATCGTCGGCGGGCTCAACACCGTCCACGCCGACTATGACAATGACGGCTTCGATGACGTGCTCATCCTGCGCGGCGCCTGGCTGGGCGATGCGGGCGCGCACCCCAATTCCCTGCTCCGCAACAAGGGTGACGGCACCTTCGAGGATGTCACCTTTGCCGCCGGGGTGCTCTCGTTCCACCCCACGCAGGTGGGCGCCTGGGCGGACTATGACCTGGACGGCCACCTCGACCTGTTCATCGGCAATGAGAACATGGCACGGATGGGCGGCGGTTCGCATCCCTCGGAGCTCTACCGCAACAACGGTGACGGCACTTTCACCGAGGTGTCCACCCAGGTGGGTCTGGGGCTCGACGAGTTCGTGAAGGGCGCGGTCTGGGGTGACGTGAACAACGATGGGCTACCGGACCTGTTCGTGTCAGTGATGGGCGGCCCCAATCGGTTGTACCTGAACCGCGGCGGCACCTCGGTGCAAGACTGGCGCTTCGAGGAGGCGGGCCAGGCGGCGGGGGTGACGGCGCCGTTCGCGTCATTCCCGGCGTGGTTCTGGGATGTGGACCAGGATGGCCACGAAGATCTGCTGGTGCTGAGCTACGACAATCGCCAGGGCGGCCTGCTCGCCGACCTGGTGGCCCGCGAGTATCTCGGGCTCCCGCTCGTGGCCGATGAGAATGGCCGCCCCGCGCCACTGGAGCCCACCCGCCTCTTCCGCAACCGCGGCGACGGTACCTTCGAGGACCTGACCCAGGCGGCCGGGCTCGGCGACAAGGCGATCTTTGCCATGGGCGCCAACTTCGGCGACCTCGACAACGACGGCTGGCTCGACTTCTACCTCGGCACCGGCAACCCCGACCTGCGCTCGTCCATTCCTAATCGAATGTTTCGTGGGACCTCAAGCGGGCGCTTCGAGGAGGTCACGCTGCCGGGCGGCTTCGGGCACATCCAGAAGGGCCACGCCATCGCCTTTGCCGACCTGGATCGCGACGGCGCGCAGGATATCTACGCGGTGATGGGTGGGGCGTACGAGGGAGACGGCTTTGCCAATGTCCTGTTTGCCAATCCGGGCTGGGAAGGACGGAGTTGGGTGACGCTCGAACTCGAGGGCCGCACCGTCAACCGCTCGGCGATCGGTGCCCGGGTGGCGATCGAGACGGTGCAGGCCGACGGCTCGCGCCGCACGCTGCACCGGAGCGTGGGCAGCGGCGGGTCGTTCGGCGCCACCGCGCTGCAACTGCACGTGGGGCTGGACCGCGCGGAGCGGATCGAGCGGCTCACGATCCGGTGGCCGGATCGCGAGCGGTCCACGACATCACACGCTGGCCTGACCATCAACCGCGTGTACAGGATCGTGCAGGGGCAGGAACCGAAAGTGCTGGAGCGGCCGCCGGTCCCGTTCCGCCGGGACGCGGCGGCCGTGCCGCACCGGCACTAGTCCTGCGCGAGGTGTTTATCTGCGGAGGCTGAACGGCCTCCCCGTCATGAGGTCGGGTGTGGTCTGCTTCCCCCTTCGGCCGGAAGCTGTGCCCTCGCGGTGGAGTGCTCCCACAGGGTCGGGCGCCGCCAGGATCACCCGCACGGGCAGCAGTTGGTCTTCGGTGGAGCCGTGGCCGAGCGCGTCGCCCCAACCCCAACAGTAGACCTCGTTGTTCGTCGTGACTCCGCAGGAGTGCTCGTCGCCTGCGGAGATGGACGCAAAGGTGTGGGCCCCTGCCACCGGTGTGGGCAGGGATCGATCTTCCGCGTGGCCATCACCGAGCCTGCCCAGCGATCCCTTGCCCCAGCAGTACGCAACGCCCGCTGCTGTCAGCCCGCAGGTATGCTCGGGACCAGCCGAAATGCTGGCAAACTCCAGCCCACCCTGCACCGCGACAGGGGAACTCTGGTTGACCGACATCTGGTTCCCCAGTCGACCGTTTGCGCCTTTGCCCCAGCAGTATGTGATCCCGCTGGTGGCGATGGCGCACGCGTGATCGAACCCGGCCACGATGGACGAGAAGACGTGGGACCCAGTCACGGCCACGGGTGCAGCCACTTGTGTTGACGTGGTCCCCGTCCCGAGCTGGCCGTCTTCGTTATAGCCCCAGCAAAGGCCTGCTCCGGCTGGCGTCAAGCCGCAGCTGAAGGGGCCGCCCGGCGCGATCTCCCCGAAGGTGTGGCCGCCAGCGACCACGGTTGGGGTCGTCAGGAACGCGACGTTGAGGCCTGTCCCGAGGCGGTCGCCGGTGTTCCACCCCCAGCAGTAGCCCTCTCCGGCGCTGGTGACGCCGCAGGTGTGGCCGGGACCCGCCTTGATGGAGGCAAAGTCGTGGCCTCCGTCCACCAGGGTCGGCACGTTCCGGCGCGTGGTGGTGCCGTTCCCCAGTCGCCCGTGTTCGCCCCACCCCCAGCAGTAGGCGGTCCCGTTCCCAGTCAGGGCACAGGTGTGCCAGAACCCGGTCGACACCGAGGCAAAGGTGAGCCCGCCCGAGACCTTGACCGGCGTGGTTTGAGCTTGGAACGCACCGTTGCCGAGCTGGCCGTCGCTGCCCCACCCCCAGCAGTAGAGCCCGTCGGTCGTGGTCTGGGCACAGCTGTGCGCCCCACCAGCCCAGACGCCGGTGGCCAGGAACGCGCCAACTGGTGCCGTGATCGCGAACGGCAGTGCGGCCGAGGTTCCCCCGCCCGGCGCTGGATTGACGACGGTGACTTGGGCAGTGGCAGGAGCAAGGAGGTCGCTGGCCGGAATCGCAACGGTCAGCGCGGTGGCAGAGACGAAAGTGGTCGGGCGACTGCTGCCATTCCAGTGGACCTGGGAGGTGGCGACGAAGCCGCTGCCGGTGATGGTGACGGACACCCCATTGCTCCCCACCGCCACTGTACCGGGGGAGAGCTCGGTGAGCACCGGCAGCGGGTTGGACGGCAGCTCGATCAGCGCGAAGGGGCTGAAGGCGGTGGTCGTGCCACTCGCGGTGCGGGTGCCGACATTCACTTCGCCGGCTGCGAGGGGCACCCAGGTGGTGCCATCGTGCCGGTGCACCCGAATCTGCTCGGCGTTGGCGCCCCCCGGCAGTTGATTGGCGGCCCAGGTGATGCGGACCGTGACCGGCTGGGCAAAGGTTGTGCCGTCGGGCCCCAGCGCCCAGGCGGTGCCGGGAATCAGGGCCGCATGAGGTGGTGGGGTGGCCAGCGCCGCGACGGTGATCGGTGTGCCGGCCGCCACCGCTCCGGCGGGGGCCTGGATGGCCACCGCTCCACCCCCGGCCGAGAACCCGTTGCCAGCGGGGAGGACCATGCCCCCATCCACCACGGTGATCGCGGCGGTGCCGGCCTGGCCCTCGCTGGTGGCGGTGATGACCGGCGTGCCCGGGAGCAGCCCGGTCACCAGCCCCGCCGCACTGACGGAGGCGGCGGCGGGCGTACCAGAGGTCCAGACGATCGTCCGGCCGCTCAGGACGGTGCCACCGGCGTCGCGGGTGACCGCGGTGAGCTGGATGGTCTGCTGGGGGACCAGGGTGGACGCGGCCGGGGTGACGGTGACGCTGGCCACCGGCGCGGGTGGTGGTGGCGGTGGTGGTGGCGGCGCTGGTGGCGGCGCGGGCGGAGGAGCTGGCTGGGTGGTTCCGCCGCCGCATGCCAGGGTTAGCGGAAGCACAAGACAGACAAGAAGTTGGACAATGCGGTGCAAGGGACGGATCTCCGATGGGGTCACCTTACAAAGCGGATTCTCCCCCGGAGAAGGTTCATCGATGGAACGCCAGCCACACCCTGTTTGAGCGCCCGCCCAGGCCGCCGCCTTGCCCGCCCGGCCCCTCCCGGCTGCTCAGGGCCTGGACATCGGGATCGGCACCTCGCTCATCCGCCGGAGCTGGCCATCGGCCTGGCGGGTCTCGCCATACACCATGTACGGGGCCTCATCCAGCAGGTACCAGTCCGCCAGCCACTGCCCGTCCAGGTAGCGGTGCTCACTCACTTTCCAGGCCGTCATCTCCGTGCCCTCCACCGTCACCCGCACCTGATCGAGTACGGTGAAGACCCGCAGCTCGGAACTCGTCATGGCGGGGCCCCAGAGCGGCGCCACCATCACGCTGCCCTTCACCAGCCCGACCGCGAGCGGGCACGGCGGCCGGGCCAGTGAGTGCCACGGCGGAAAGCAGTACCAGCAGCATGAAACGCTCCAGGGTGTGAGATTGGTGGGACCGGGGCGACCCGGGGGAACGATACGGCCACCACACGTCTGCCCTACGGGAGGCCATCTGAAGGAGATTCAGGGGCGTGTCGCCCTCCTCGGCGGCTTCTTCATCCTCGCCGGGGCGATGCACTTTGTCACGCCGGGGTTCTATCTCGCCATGATGCCGCCGTGGCTCCCGCGGCCCGAAATGCTGGTGGCCGCCAGCGGGGTCGCCGAGATCGCCGGCGGGCTTGGTGTGCTGGCCGCCCGGTGGCGGAGGCCTGCCGGGCTCGGGCTGTTGCTGCTGTTGCTGGCCGTGTTCCCCGCCAACATCCAGATGCTCCTCAACGCTCGTGCCGCCGGCGAGCCCGAACTCCTGCTCTGGCTCCGCCTTCCCCTGCAGCTGTTCTTCCTCTGGTGGGTCTGGCGGGTGGCCGTGCAGCGGAGCGGTGGAGAGGGGCCCCCTGGTCAGGCACCCCAATCTCGCTCCTCGGACTGATTTCCTCGCCTCCAATCCCCGGCTAAACTTCCAGCTTCTCCTTTGCCTCGGGAGCACCCTCATGCGTTGGACCAAGCGCGGCCGCAGCGAAAACCTGGAAGACCGCCGCGGGCAGACCGGCATGCGGCTCGGCGGTGGTGGCAAGATGGGGCTGGGTGGGCTGGCCATCCTGCTGGTGCTGAGTGTCGTCTTCAAGCAGGACTTTCTCTCGCTTGCCGGGGGCGGCGGGGCGCTGGCCCCGGCCGCCGAGGGAGCCGCCCCGATCAACGACCCGGCCGAGGAGGAAATGGTCCTCTTCGTCTCTTTTGTGCTCGACGATGCGCAGGAGGTCTGGACGCGGCTTTTCGCCGAGCAGGGTGGCCAGTATCCGCCGGCGCAGCTTGTGCTCTTTCGCGAGGCCGTCGGCTCGGCGTGCGGCTCGGCCAGCTCCGCGGTGGGTCCCTTCTACTGCCCCGGCGACCAGAAGGTGTACATCGACCTGAACTTCTTCGGCGACCTGGACCGCCGCTTCGGGGCACCGGGCGACTTCGCCCAGGCGTATGTCATTGCCCACGAGATTGGCCATCATATCCAGCACGCCGTGGGCACCGAAGCGCAGATGCGTGAGGCCCAGCGCCGCGAACCCGCCCGCGCCAACGAGCTTTCGGTGCGCCTGGAACTCCAGGCCGACTGCCTGGCCGGGGTCTGGGGACATTTCGCCGCACGCCGCGGCATCCTGGAGCCGGGCGATGTGGAGGAGGGACTGGCCGCTGCCGCCGCCATCGGCGATGACCGCATGCAGCGGAGTGCCGGTGCGCGCGTGAATCCCGAGAGCTTTACGCACGGCACCTCCGCCCAGCGGTCCGAATGGTTCCGCCGTGGCCTGACCAGCGGCCGCATCGACGCCTGCCAGACGTTCTGAGGGGCGCACGTCGTCACGCGGCCGAGGCCGCATTGCCCGCGCCCCCCAGCCTCGGTATCGTTCCCGGGTTGGCCCTACCCCACCGCACAACGCCCCTGACCCGAGGCGACCTCCGTCATGACCATGGAACGACGCGTATTTCTGAAGTCCACCGCGCTGGGGATAGCCGGCACCGGCACGCTTGCCGCGTGCGGGGGCGCCGGTCCCGGTGCCTCGGATGGCGCCGAGGTCGTTACCGGGCCCAGTGTCACCTGGCGGCTGGCCTCGAGCTTCCCCCGCAGCCTCGACGTGATCTACGGCTCCGCCGAGCACTTCGCCGAGCGGGTCAGCCAGCTGACGGACGGCAAGTTCACCATCCGGGTGTATCCCGCCGGTGAACTTGTGCCGGGCCTCCAGGTCATGGACGCCGTCCAGCAGGGGACCGTCCACCTCGGCCACACCGCCTCCTACTACTATCTCGGCAAGAACTCCGCCCTGGCATTCGACAGCACGGTGCCGTTCGGGCTGACCGCGCGGCAGCAGAATGCCTGGCTGATGCGGGGCGGCGGGCTGGAGCTGCTGCGCGCGGTGTTCGCCGACTTCGGCATCATCCAGTTCCCGTGCGGCAACACCGGCGCGCAGATGGGCGGGTGGTTCCGCCGGCCGATCAATTCCGTGGCCGACCTGCGTGGCCTGCGGATCCGGATGCCCGGCATGGGTGGCGAAGTGATGGCGCGGTTGGGGGTGTCGGTGCAGGTGCTGGCCGGCGGCGAGATCTATCCGGCGCTGGAGCGCGGTGCGATTGACGCCACCGAGTGGACCGGTCCGCACGACGACGAAAAGCTCGGATTCCAGCAGATCGCGCGGCACTACTACTACCCGGGCTGGCATGAGCCGGGGGTGACCCTGACCCTGATGGCCAGCCAGCGCGCCTTCGACCAGCTTCCCCGCCAGTACCAGCACGCGCTGGCGGCAGCGGCGGCGGAGGAGAACAATGCCATGTTGGAGCGCTATGATGCCCTGAACCCGCCGGCGCTGGCCCGCCTCGTGGCCGGCGGCGTGGACCTGCGCGCCTTCCCCCCCGACCTCATGGAGGCCGCCTGGCGTGAGAGCAACGCCCTCCTCGAGGAACACGCCGCTGCGAATGCCGCCTTCGGCAAGGTCTACGAGCCGTGGAAGGCGTTCCGCGAGCAGTCCTTCGACTACTTCAACGGGGCCGAACAGGCGTACGCGGCGTTTGCGTTTGGGAAGTGAACGGCGGGAACAACCGAGATCCCTGTGTGGTGACCTCCCGCGCAGGGTGAGCGGGAACTGCCGATCTCCTTGGATGGCGAGCGCCCGCGCAGGGTAAGAGGGAACTGCCGAGCTCCCTCAAGCCGCGATGTCCCTCGACCGGTGAGCGGGGTCTCCCCTGCCGGGCAGTTCCGTCTCACCACGCGCGGGGGCCTGCATACCGATGAATCCGACAGTTCCCGCTCACCGTGAGCGGAATCCCGCCCCGCGAGGAGCTCCGGCAGTTCCCTGCTAGCGCAGCAGCACCATCCCCGCCACCACCAGCACCTGGATGATGATGAACGGGATCGCCCCCCGGTAGATCGCCGTGGTGGGGATCTCGGGCGGCGTCACGCCCCGGAGATAGAAGAGGGAGAAGCCGAACGGCGGGGTCAGGAATGACGTCTGCATGTTCATGGCCAGGATGACACCCAGCCAGGTCAGGTCAATGCCGAGAATCGCGGCCGGGGGGGCCACCAGCGGGACGATGATGAAGCAGATCTCGAAGAAGTCGATGAAGAACCCGAGCACGAAGACGATCAGGTTCACCACGATCAGGAAGCCGATCACCCCGCCCGGCAGGTTGGTCAGGATGCGCTCGAGCCACAGGTCGCCATCGAGCCCGCGGAAGACCAGCGCAAAGGCCATCGAGCCGATCAGCAGGAAGATCACCATGATGGTGAGCCGCGCGGTCTCGTTCATCGCGTCGCCCACGCCGGCGCGGGTCAGCTGGCGGTTGAGCGCGGCCAGGAGCATGGCGCCGATGGCACCGAGCGCGCCCGCTTCGGTGGGCGTGGCCACCCCGGCAAAGATGCTGCCCAGCACCACCAGGATGAGCGTCAGGGGCGGCAGCAGCGATCCGAACACCAGCCGAATCACCTTGCCGGTGCCGATGTCGTAGGTCTCGCGGGGGAGCGCCGGGACCCGCGCGGGCTGGAAGGCGGCGACGGCCACGAGATAGAGCGCGTAACAGCCGGTCAGGATCAGGCCGGGCACCAGTGCCTCGCGAAACAGCGCCCCGACCGACACGCCGAGCTGATCGCCCAGGACAATGAGCACGATGCTCGGCGGGATGATCTGGCCCAGGGTGCCGGCGGCGGCAATGACGCCCAGCGAGAGTTCCCGCTGGTAGCCGTAGCGGAGCATCACGGGGAGCGAGATCATCCCCATTGCGGTCACCGAGGCGCCCACCACCCCCGTGGCCGCCGCCAGCAGCGCCCCCACGAACACTACCCCCAGGCCGAGGCCGCCCCGGAAGCGCCCGAAGACGATCCCGATGGACTCCAGCAACTGCTCGGCCAGCTTGGATTTCTCCAGTGTGGCGCCCATGAAAATGAAGAACGGTACCGCCAGGAGGGTGTAGTTGGACATCGTGCCGAAGGCGCGCTCCGGCATCGCCAGCATCAGGGCCAGGTCGAAGTGTCCGGTCAGCGCGCCCAGGCAGGCGAACAGGAGTGCCGTGCCGCCCAGCACGAAGGCCACCGGGAAGCCGGAGAAGATCAGCAGCAGGGCCACCAGGAACATGGCCGGGCCCCAGAGCCCCTCCATCAGCGGCTCCCGGCGGCCGGCGCGGCCGGTGGGGGTGGGAGTGCGCCGGGCAGCGGGAGCGCGCCGGCCAGCTGGGCGCCGCGCTTGATGACCTGGGAGAGGGCTTGGAGCAGGAGCAGGGTAAAGCAGACCAGCAGCAGGGTTTTGATCGGGTAGCGGGCCAGCCCGCCCGGGTCTGGCGAGCCCTCGCGCACCGCCCAGGAATTGCGGACGGCGGGCCACGAGGTCACCAGCATCATCACGCAGAAGGGCATGATGAAGAGGACGGTGCCCGCGATATCAATCCAGGCCCTGAGGCGCGGGGTGGCCCGGCTGTACATCACATCCACGCGGACATGGACGTCGTGGTTCAGCCCGTAGGCGGCCCCCAGCAGGAAGATGATGCTGAACATGTACCACTGGAGGTCGAACCAGGCGTTCGACGACAGCGCCACACCGGTGTAGCGGGTCAGGTAGCGCGCCAGCGCGTTGAGGGCGCCGACCACGATCATCGCCAGGGTCAGCCACTTGATCGCCGCGTAGACCGCGTCGTTGAGGCGGTCGATGCCGCGCGCAAGCGTGAGCAGGGGACCCATGCGGGGGCGGGGACTCCTTGGCGATGATGCTGAGGGACGGACCGGACGGTGCGACCGAGTATACGATCACGGCCCCCTGGCGGCAAGCGGAACGGCTACCCCGAGCGGTCGGTGGGAGTGGCGTTCAGGGGCGAGATGCGGCGGTGCTTCCCGGTGCTGTCCGCAGGCTCGTGGCCGGGGGGCCCACCACGCCCCGGGTCACCAGTTCCACCAGGCGCTGGAAGCTTTCGTCGAAATCCACCGACATGCCGAAGCTGTTCCCCCGCTCCAGGGTCACAAACCCATGGAGGGCGCTCCGCACCGCCCGCGTCTGGTGGAGGAGGTCAGCGGGCGGCACGCCCATCTCCGCCAGCGTCTCCATGACCGGGAGGACCGACTCCGCCAGGGTGCGATAGAGGGCGTCGTCCTTGCCCGGAGGGACCGCCTGCTGGGCGGCGGCGTACCAGCCGGGATGGTTGGAGGCAAAGGCCCGATAGGCGTTGGCAAGCGCCTGGAGGGCGACAGCGCCATGGCGCCGGTGGCGGGAGGCCCGGAGCTCGTCGGCCAGGGCGGTGGCGGCCAGAATCGTGAGCCGGCGGTGCAAGCCGGCCAGCCCGTCCACGTGGGCGTAGAGGGAAGGAGATCGGACCCCAAGCCGCTCTGCCACTGCGGCCATGGACACCGCCTCGAGGCCATCCTCGTCCGCAATCCGGGCGGCCGCCGCCACGACAGCCTGCTGCGTCAGCCCTACCCTTCGTCCCATGCTCAAGACCCCGTCGATCATTAATGGTCTTCGTCTGGAAACTGCCCGGCATCTGTTGTGCTGGGTTAAGCTCTTGATTGACAGCTATTTATGACCGGGCAGACCATTATGGCCGAGTCAGACTAATACAATTAATCTATAGAATTTGTCGTCACCTGGCAAGGGTACTTCTCGCGGGCCTGGCTGACGTCCTTGCGCCGAGTGGCTAAGCTGGGCTCCACGGTCTTTAGCGGTGATTGCGTCAATTTCTATAAATGAATGACTCGTTCATGTATAAATATGTACAGAGTCTCCGCTGGGCTGAAGCCAAGCCGGATCAATGCGCGCGTCGAAGCGTCACAACATCACTTGTCCGGGCCTCGTACTAAGACAGATGCCCTCGATGGCGAGCCAGACCGCTCAAGCGGTGGGCGGCCCTCTACGATTCTTTAGTGAAGGACCTCACCATGTCCGTATGCTCAGTTGGTTTCCGCACCCTCGCCATCCTGACCCTGGCACTCGCTTTGGGCGGCGCCAGCCCCCGGACCGACCTGGCGGCCCAGGCCACGGCCCTCACGTTTGTCGTGGCGCCCGAGGGGAATGAGGCGCGGTACCGGGTGCGGGAACAATTGGCCGGCTTGAGCTTTCCCAATGATGCCGTGGGGGTGACCTCAGCCGTCTCGGGAGCCATCGTCGTGGACGCCGCCACCGGGCGGGTGCAGGCCAACGCCTCACGGATCGTGGTGGAGCTGGCCGGGCTGACCAGTGATCAGAACCGCCGCGACAACTACGTGCGCAACCGCACCCTCGAAACGGAACAACATCCGGCCGCCGTCCTCGTGCCAACCGAACTCCGCGGCCTCACCTGGCCGCTGCCCGCCACTGGCACCGTCACCTTCCAGCTCATCGGCAACCTGACCGTCAAGCAGGTCACCCGCTCCACCACCTGGGACGTAACCCTCGACCTTTCGGGCATCACGATGACCGGCACCGCCACCACCAGCTTTACCTTCGAGGATTTCGCGATGACCAAGCCCCGGGTGGCCTCGGTGCTCAGCGTGGATGACACCATTCGGCTGGAATACGACCTGCGACTGATCCGGCAGTAGTCACAACACCGGGTATGACAGGACGCCCCCGGAACCCTTCGGTTCCGGGGGCGCTCGCATTCCGCCGTCTGGTCTGTCCAGGCCCTAGCCGTGCCAGCATGCAGTACCTAAGCTTCGCCTGCTTGCCGGCAGCGACGGCCAGCCGTCCCCCGTCACCTGCGACCCGTACCCCCAGGATCCGCCGTGATGCCAAGCCTCCCAAGGTTCACATTGCTCGCTGCTCCCGTCACCGTGCTTGCCCTCCTGGCCTGCACCGCACCCGGCCCCGAGGCCGACCTCATCGTCGAGAATGCCCGGATCTGGACCGGGGACTCCACCAACCCGTGGGCCGAGGCGATGGCCATCCGGGGCGAGCGGCTGCTGGTCGTGGGGGCCCGGCGCGAGGCCCGGCACCACCGGACGCGACACACCCGGACGATTGACGCCGGCGGACGCCTCATCACCCCCGGCTTCATTGACAACCACACCCACTTCAACTCGGCCGGTGCCCTCCTCCTGGGGGTGAACCTGCTGGACGTCGCCACCGCCGAGCCGTTCACGCAGCGGGTGCGCGAGGCGCGGGAGCGCCTGCCCGAGGGCGCCTGGATTACCGGCGGTGACTGGGGAGCCTACGAGGACTGGCAGGCCGGCAGCACCGGAAGCAACCTGGCCACGGAGGCGCCGGAACGATTCAGCCCGCACCGTAGCCTGATCGATTCCATCACGGCAGGCACCGGAGTGCTGCTGCAGCGCTGGGACCGGACGGCGTATCTGGCCAACGGCCATGCGCTGGCCGCGGCGGGGCTCACGTGCACGCGGCCCGTGGCTGGCCTCGAGTGCGAGGGTGGGGAAGCTACCGGTCGCGTGGCGGGAGAGGCGCTGCGCCTGGTCCGCGCCGCCCAGCCTGCCAAGACTTTCGAGCAGCGACTGCGGGAGGCCCGCGTGGCGTTGGCGCACCTCAACGAGCTCGGCGTCACCGGCATCCATGACATCACCCCCCGCGACCAGTTCCCAGTCTACCACGCGCTGAAGCAGCAGGGTGAGCTGACCGTGCGCGTCTACGCCCGGTCCACCCTGGACAAGTGGGATGAACTGACCGAGGTCGGGATACCGCACGGCTTTGGTGACCTGTGGCTCAAGATGGGCGGCCTCAAGGGCTTCGTGGACGGCATCCAGGGCAATTCCACCGCCCGATTCTACGAGCCGCAGCTCCACTCAGGGCTGCGCGGCTCCTGGCGTGACTCCACCAACACCGCCGCCACGTCGGGTGCCGGCTCCGGGATGATGCCACCGGGCAACATGGAGCGGAACCTTGCCGGCGCAGACCGCGCAGGCCTCTGGCCGCAGGTGCATGCCATCGGGGACGAGGCGATTGATACCCTGTTGACCCTGTACGAGAAGGTGATGCGCGAAAACCCGATGCGCGAGCGGCGCTTCCGGATCATCCATTCGCAGGTGGTGCGTGGCGCCCATGTGGCCGAACGCTACGCCCAGCTTGGCATCATCGCCGAAGTGCAGCCGTACCACGCCATTGACGACATGCGCTGGATGGAGGAGCGGATCGGGGAGCGATCGCGCTGGGCGTATGCGTTCAAGACGCTGCACGATGCCGGGGTGATGCTGACGTTCGGTTCGGACTGGCCCGGCACGAATGCCTCGTGGTACACCGCCAACCCGATGCAGATCATCTATGCCGCCCTGACGCGACAGACGCTGGACGGTCAGCCCGCCGGTGGCTGGTTCCCGGAGGAGCGCGTGGACCTCGAGACCGCCCTCCGCGCCTACACCGTCAACAACGCCTGGGCCGCCGGCGAGGAGGGGGAGAAGGGCCGCCTGATGGCAGGATTCCTGGCGGATTTCGTCATCCTCGAGCGAGATCTCTTCGAGATTACACCGGAGGAGGTCAAGGACGTCCGCGCGCTGCTCACGGTGGTGGGGGGGCGGATCGTCCACGATGGGGGAGAGATTGCCGGCACCGGCCCGGATTCCTGAGCCCGGGGAGCAGGCTCGGTAGATGGGTCCAAGTCCCTCTGGAGTAACAAGTTACGACGTGGGGCATTGGGGTCTCGCGCATTCGTGACGATCAGGGGTGGTGAAGCTGGCAGTCTTGCGGTAAACTTGGCCTCCGAGAGGCCGCCGCCGGGGTGGGGTCTCCGGGCTCACGTTGGACGGGAGGTTGCCCATGGACTGGACAGAGACGATTCGCGAGGCGGGCCGGCAGCTTCGGCGCGTCCGCATCCGGTTCGCCTATCCGGACGCCGAGCAGGTGACCGAGTACGAGCGCGAATATGAGCCGTACAAGATCGAGAACGGTCAGGTGCACGTGTATTCCTACTATCGTGGTGCCTTCCGGACCCTGAATCTCGATCATATCAAGAATGTCCAGCTGCGGCCGGAATCGTTCGCGCCGCGGCGCCCCGTCGAGTTGTAAGCCACCGCTGGAGGCCGCGGTGTCGCTGACCATCCGTCCGGCCGTTGAGGCGGATGTCCCCCTGATCCTCGATTGCATCCGTGGCCTGGCCGAATACGAACGGCTGGCCCATGAGGTGGTGGCCACCGAGCCGCTCCTGCGCCAGTGGCTGTTCGGGGAGCGGCCGGTGGCCGAGGTGCTGCTGGCGGATCTGGATAGTGTGCCGGCTGGGTTCGCCCTGTTCTTTCACAACTTCTCGACCTTCCTGGGCCGCCCCGGCATCTACCTCGAGGATCTCTTTGTCCGGCCGGAGTACCGGGGGCGCGGGGTTGGCATCCGCCTCCTGGGCGAATTGGCTCGGCTCGCGGTCGCCCGGGGGTGCGGTCGCCTGGAGTGGTCCGTGCTGGACTGGAATGAATCAGCGATCGGTTTCTACCGCGCCCTCGGGGCCGTGGCGCAGGATGAGTGGACCGTGTTCCGGGTGACGGGAGATGCGCTGACCCGGTTGGCCGGCCGTGCCGGCGGGGAGCCAGGGTGATTCGCTACGAGGTGCGACTCGACGTGGACCCGGCGCTGGCCGAGTCCATCGAGGTCTACATGGAAACGAAGCACATTCCGGAGATGATGGCGCTCGGGTGTTTCCTGCGGGCGCATTTCAACCGGGGCGAGGCCGGCGTGTACCGGACCACCTACCTGGCGGCCCGCCGCGAGGATCTCGACCGGTACCTGCGCGAGCACGCCGAGGCACTCCGGGCGGATTTCCTGCGGCATTTTCCAAAGGGCGTCACGTCCACGCGTGAGGTGTGGACCCAGCTCGGCGAATGGGGGATGACATGAAGCGGGGAGCGAAGCGCGGCAAGCGCGAGGGAAGCAAGGCGAAGGGCGGGGCCGAGCGGGCCAGGACAAAGTCGGCGAAGGCGGCGAAGGCCCGGTCGTCCGGATCCGTGCGGCCGGTCCTGGTCCGGGATGGTGTCACGGTCCGTGAACCGGCCCCAGATCTCCCCCGCCTGAAACGGAAGGTGTACGAGAAGGAACTCGAGCGGCTGCAGGGGGAGCTGGTGAAGCTGCAGCTCTGGGTCCGGGAAACCGGCGCCAAGGTGGTGGTGGTGTTTGAGGGGCGCGATGGGGCCGGCAAGGGCGGGGTGATCAAGCGGATCATGGAGCGGGTCAGCCCGCGCGTCTTCCATGTGGAGGCACTCCCGGCGCCGGACGACCGCACCCGGACCCAGATGTACATGCAGCGCTACATCTCGCGGCTGCCGGCCGGCGGTGAGGTGGTGCTCTTCGATCGCAGCTGGTACAACCGGCTCGGCGTGGAGCCGGTGATGGGGTTCTGTACGGAGGAGGAGTACCGCGATTTCCTGCAGACGTGCCCGCGCAACGAGTACGCCATGATCGAGTCGGGGATCATCCTGCGCAAGTATTGGTTCGATGTCAGCGCCGAGGAACAGACCCGGCGCTTCCGCGACCGGATGACCGACGGTCGCAAGCTCTGGAAGCTGAGTCCGATTGATCTCGAAGCGCACCGCCGCTGGTGGGACTACACGAAGTACAAGGTGGCGATGTTCGAGGCCACCGACACCGATTTCGCGCCGTGGTACGTGGTCAAGAGTGACGACAAGCGGCGGGCGCGGATCAACTGTATTGCCCACCTGCTGGCCTCGATTCCCTACCAGGACCTGGCGCTGGAGCGGGAGATCCCGAAGCTGCCGCCGCGCGCGCCAAAGCCGAAGGGATACAAGGAACCGGCGTATCCGTACCGGTGGGTCGGGGAGGCACGAGGCGGGAAGTGAGAAGCGAGAACGTCCTCTCGAGGGCGCACGATGGGGGTACATTGCAGGGTGACTTCCGGACCTGCATGAGCCGGACGCCCGATGAGAAAGGAGGGCTTGATGGAGTTCTCGTTTGATCAGGACGCGGCCGCGCTGGGGAGTCTGCTCGAGAGCATCCCGGACATTGTCATCGTGGTCAACCGCGATGGCTTGCTGCGGTACCTCAACCGCGTGGAGCCGGGGTACGACAAGGACCAAGTCCTCGGCACGAGCGCCGAGACGATCATCCTTCCGGAGTTCCGTCCCGTCTTCGCGGCGGCCTTGCGGGCCGTCCTGACGCACGGGACGACCGAGGAGTATGAAGTGCCGGGCACGACACCAGAGGGAGGCCAGGCCTGGTACCGTTCCCTGATGCATCCGTTCCGGCGGGGTGGAGAGATTGTCGGGGCCGTCATCGTGGCGACCAATGTCACCGCGATCAAGGAGGCCGAAGCGACAATCGCCACGCTGCGCCAGCTCCTGCCCATCTGCGCCTGGTGCAGCCGAATCCAGAACAGCGAAGGGGAGTGGGAAACGACGACGGAGTATCTGGCCCGAAGCCCTGAAATCCGCTTGACCCATGGGATGTGCCCGGAGTGTTACGAGCGGGAAGCGGCGGCGGCTGAACACCTTGGACACCAGGGCCGCAGCAGCGCTTGAATGGCTGTGGGAGTGGCCGAGTCATCATGTGAAGTTCCCCGAACACCCACCACCCAATTCCATCACGACGGAGCCTCGCATGGGCATGGTCAAGGAGTTCAAGGAATTCGCGATGCGCGGCAGCGTCGTGGACCTCGCCATCGGCATCGTCATCGGCGGCGGCTTCGGCAAGATCGTCAGCTCGCTGGTCAATGACGTGCTCATGCCCCCCATTGGCAAGCTCCTTGGCGGTGTCAACTTCAGCGACCTGTTCATCAGTCTGGACCCCGAGAAGACCGCCGGCGTCACGTCGCTGGCCCAGGCCACGGAGGCGGGCGCGGCGGTCATTGCCTACGGCTCGTTCCTCAGCACCATCATTGATTTTGCGATTGTTGCCTTCTGCATCTTCCTGCTCATCAGGGCCATGAACCGGATGAACCGGGCTCCCGAACCTGGCCCCCCGACCACGAAGGAATGCCCGCGGTGCCTCTCCACCATCCCGATCAAGGCGACGCGCTGCGCGCAGTGCGCCGCGGACATCGCCTAGCCCGGCCCTGGTCCGCCCATCCATCGTTCGGGCGATGGTGGGGAGCCCTCCCTCAGCCCTATCCTTTCAAGAGGCCGCGAACCGCGTTTCCTCTTGCTGGAGGCAGACCATGACCACCAAACCAGGCGCCTTGACCGGCACCCTGTCCCGCGCCCAGGACAAGGCCGTGGACGGGCTGCGCACCGGCGGTGCGGCGGTCGCCGACGCCATCGACTCCGCCGCCACCCGCGTCACGGCCGGAGGCGAGCATCTTTCCGGTGCGGTGCGGACCACGGCCGACAAGCTGACGTCATCCGCCCAGTGGGTGCGGGAGACCAGTTCCCGGGACCTGGTCGCCGACATCCAGCAGATCGTCAAGGCACACCCGGGCCGCGCGCTGCTCGGCGCGGCGCTGGCGGGGTTCCTGACCGCGCGCCTGTTCCGTCGCGGCTGAGAGACCGGGTGCTCCCGGGGTCTCGTGCAATGGGGGCACGCCGCTGCGCGCCCGGCCCCCTGCCATGGAGGATGGTCGTGACGCTCCGGTGGTCTCGCCTGATCGGTCTCGCCGCGCTCATCTCCTCGTGCGCCGGGGAGATACCGCCTCGACCGCAGGAGGCCGAGGCACCTCCCCTCGTCGTCGCCCCCCCTCCCGCCGACCCGTCCATCAATCTCGTCGACCCGGCCATGCAGCTCGCCGTCGCCGGCGAGGACGGCTGGGACTACCAGCAGGCCGGCGAGGCGGATCTCAACGGTGATGGCGTGGCCGAGCGCGTGGTGCTGACGGTGCGGGTGGAGATGATCCGGGGGCGCCCGGCCTGGGATGATGGCCAGCCCTGGCAGGTCTACATCGAGGACGGAGCGGGCCGGCGCACCCACGTCTACGCGCAGCGGCTGCAGATGGGGACGCTGACGATGCGGGTTACCCGGGCGGATGCGGGCCAGCCGGCCACCATTGTGCTCCTGGAACACCTTCCCGATCAGCTGAGCCTGTACGAGATTTCCTATTCGGGGCCCGCCACCGCGACGGCGTCGGTGCGCTTCCAGCGGGGCCTGGACCCCCGCGGCGAGATCGCGAGCCCGCGACTTCCGTAGGTCTCGTGGCCGGCACTGCCCGGCAAACCGGAGGGATCGTTGCGCGACCATCTCCCCGCCCCGTTCGACCGGCTCGATGCCCACATCACAGAGTGGATGGCCCGCCATGGCCTGCCCCTGCTGCGGATCAGCGTGGGCATCGTGTTTCTCTGGTTCGGGGCGCTGAAGTTCTTCCCGGGCGTGAGCCCCGCGCAGGACCTGGCGCTGCGGACCATCGAGATCCTCACCTTCGGCCAGGTCCCCGCGCCGGTGGCCATCATGGTGCTGGCCGGCTGGGAGTGCCTGATCGGGATTGGCCTGATCTTCGGGATCTTCCTGCGGGCCACACTCCTGCTCCTGTTCGTCCAGATGCTGGGGACGATGACCCCGATCTTCCTCTTTCCGGGGGAGGTGTTCACGCGGGTGCCGTACGCCCCCACACTCGAGGGCCAGTACATCCTGAAGAACCTGGTCCTGATCAGTGCGGGGCTGGTGATCGGTGCGACGGTGCGCGGCGGGCGGATGGAGGCGAGTCCTGCTGGCGAACGGGCGCCTTGATGCTCGCGACGATCCCGGCCACCTGCCAGGAGTGCGAGCACACCTTCCCACCGCAGGACGGTGGGATCTGCGGTCGGTGCGGGCGGCTGCTGTGTGGCTGGCATCTGCACGGGTTCGGGGGCGTGCTCCGGCAGCTCCTTCGGCGTTCGTCCACTCCCGCGGAGGACGGCGCACTCTGTGTCCGATGCCGGGCACAGGATCCGGCCCCGCCGTCGCCACACGGCACTGACTCCAGTCCTGGCCTGAGCTCGACCGACTCCGCAGCCCCCCCGGATGCCTGACACCGCGGCCCTCAACCCCTGGCAGGTGGCGATCGGGTTGGCCGGCGGGCTGGCCCTTTTTCTGTACGGCCTCGACAAGATCGCCGAGGGGCTGCGCGCCGCCGCTGGTGAGGGGATGCGCCGGCTGCTGGCGCGGCTGACGACCAATCGTTTTGCCGGGGTGGCCACTGGCGCCATCGCCACGGCCATCCTGCAGTCGTCGTCGCTCACGACGGTGCTGGTCGTAAGCTTCATTTCCGGCGGCCTGATGACCCTGCCCCAATCGGTGGGTGTCATCCTCGGCGCCAACATCGGCACCACCATCACCGCCCAGGTCATCGCCTTCAAGGTGACCGAATACGCCCTGCTGCTCGTGGCACTCGGCGTGGGGCTTCCCGCGCTGCTGCGCAGCGACGGGGCCCGGCGCGCCGGTGCCCTGCTGCTCGGCTTTGGCCTGCTCTTCCTGAGCATGGACCTGATGACCGACGCCACGATGCCGCTTCGCGACTCGGAGCGGTTCCTGGACCTGATGCGCGGGCTCGAGCACCCGGCCGCCGGCATCCTGGCGGGCACCCTCGCGGCTGCGGCACTGCAAAGCTCCTCGGCCACCACCGGCATCGTCATCACCTTCGCCGCCCAGGGGCTGGTGACCCTCGAGGCCGGCATCGCGCTGGCGCTCGGCGCCAACGTCGGCACCTGTGTCACGGCGCTGCTGGCCGGTATCGGCAAGCCGGTCGAGGCGCGGCAGGCGGCGGTGGTGCACCTGCTCATCAACCTCATCGGCGTGGCGATGTGGGCAGGTTTCACGTCGGAACTCGCGTGGTTGTCACGGGCCATTTCCCCGGACGCCGCCCTGCTGAGCGGGGTGGCGCAGGTGGCGGCGGAGGCGCCGAGACAGATCGCCAATGCGCATACGATCTTCAACCTTGCCAATACCATCGTCCTGGTCTGGTTCACCGGCCCGCTGGCGTCGCTGGCGATGCGGATCGTGCGGGAGCGGCGCCCCGCCGACGAGATCCCGCCCCCGGCCGGGCCAAGGTTCCTGGACGATGCGGCGGTCTCGACGCCGGCGGTGGCGCTCGACCTGATCCGTCGTGAGGTGGTGCACGCCGGTGAGCTGGTGCTGGCGATGCTGCATCGGGCACCGACGGCGCTCCTCCAGGGCCACACCCGCGACCTTGAGCAGCTCCGCGCCATGGATGAGCAGGTGGACAACCTGCATGTGGCGATCCTGGCCTACGCGCGCAAGCTCTCGGTGAGTGACCTGGGCGAGCGGGAAAGCCGTCGCCTGACGGAGTTGTTGACGGCGGCCACCTATGTCGAGAACGCCGGCGATCTCGTGGCCACCAACCTGGTGCGCCAGGGGACGCACCGGCTGGAGCGCCGGGTGAGCTTCCCGCCGCCGGTGGATGGCGTCCTCCGCGCGCTGATGGCGACCGCCACCGAGGCGTTTCGGGCAGCCGTCACCGCGCTGGCGGACGACGATGTGGCGCTCGGCGTCACGGTGGAGAAGGGGAAGGAACGGCTCCGTCAGGGGGTGACCACCGCGATTGATACCCTCGGTGCCGAGTTTCGGGCCGGTGCACCCGGGAGCCAGGAGGTGTTCCGGATCGGTGTGGACATGGTGGGGCAGGTGCAGGGGATCCATCGGTTGGCGCGGAGGCTGGCGGGGGTGGTGGAGGGCAGGGCCCGCGAGGGAGGGGCGGCGGGATAGAGCCGCCTTGGACGGCCGTTTGATGTTACCATTTTGTTACACTAATATGCGAACAAGTGTTGGACAACTGGGTACAAAGTGGCCATGAAGGCAGCACGTTTCATGGACAAGCGGTGCATAACGCACCGCCCACCCCACCACCCAGGAGTCTGACATGTCGCGTAAGCTGTTGTCGTACTTTGGTTTGGCTGGGGCACTGACGCTCGGTGCCTGCAGCGATGTCCCGACCGACGCAGGTGAACTCGAAGCACGCCGGGCGCCGGCACCCAGCGCGACTTCCATCGCCGAGATCGCGATCGGCGCCGGCTTCACCGAACTGGTCGGCGCCCTCCAGTACGTTGATGCGGAACTGGACGCCGGGTTGGTGAACCTGTTCCTGAACGGCACCGACCAGTACACCGTCTTTGCCCCGACCAACCAGGCGTTCGAGAATCTCTACGGGCTCCTCACCGCCGTGCTCGGCGCCCCGATCACCAAGATCGAGGATGTGCCGGCGCCGGTGGTGCTCGCGGTGCTGCAGTACCATGTGACCACGGGTCGGCGCGCCGCCAACAGCGTGGTGCCGCCGCGAATGGATCGCACCATCGAGACGCTGCTGGGCGAGAGCTTCGCCGTGCGCTCCAACGGGACGATCCGTGACGGCCTGACGCCGCTGGGCGCACGGGACGACGCTGCCATCACCGGTCCGGACAACTCGGCGCGCAACGGGATCGTGCACATCATCGATCAGGTCATCGTGCCGCCCTCGATCGTCGCGGCGCTGACGAACTGAGCGCCTGCGCCCCATGCAGCACGGGCCGGATCCTCGCGGATCCGGCCCGTGTCGCATAGGGGCCCCAGCCCCTCCGTACCGGGGGCCTCAGCTTCCGCTCGTCGCGCGGTCGCCCCGCTACAGGCTCATCGTCAACCGGATGAACGCGGCGCGGCCCGGCTCGGGAATGCGGGCCCGGCCGAAGGCATTCAGTGCCGTCAGGTGATGGACGTAGTGCCGGTCGAGCAGGTTGCGGACACCGCCCTGGAGCTGCACCATGTGCGTCGTGCCCGGCCACAGCCGGACCCCGCCGGAGAGATCGACCGTGGTCCAGCCCGGTGTGGCGATCTCCCCGCGCGTACCAGAGGTGCGCTCCTGTGACCTCGCCGCGTACGTGGCCTGTTCAAGGAACCAGGCTGCCCCCGAGGGTGCGAGGCGGATCCTGAGCGCTGCACGAAGCGGACTCACCCCCAGCGCGGGCTCGCCGAGCGTGACGTCCTGCCCACGGAGGTAGGCCAGTGAGCCCGCCATGGTCAGGGCGTCCGTCAGTGTCAGGTCGGTCGCCACCTCCGCGCCATGGTAGTCGGCCCGCCCGTTCACGAACCGGAAGACCGGTGGCGGACTCCCGGGCTGTGCCCTGGGGAGGTCGGTCGCCTCGAGCGTGATGTGGTCATCCATTCGCCGCACGAACGCACCCAGCCGCACGTGGACCTTTGGGTAGAATCCCTCGATCCACACGTCCGCCTGGGTGCTGCGCTCCGGGCGCAAGCGGGGGTCACCCAGGAACTCGGCGTTGGTCTGGGCGCGCTTCGCCGCCGCACGATCGCTGAAGCGCTCGTTGGCCTCCGCGGTGCGGACGACGGAACCAAGCCCGGTGGTCACGGCCCACCGCGCCCCCACTGGTACTCGCAGCGTCGCCGCCCCGCTCCAGTTGGTCTCGGTGGACGACAGGTCCGTGCCATGCTGGGCAATGAAGAAACTGCTGGCACTGTCGGCATCGGCACGGACCTGATCGAGCCGGCCGCTGACGGCGAGCCTGGTGGCGCCAAACGCCCGCTCTGCCCGCGCGAAGACACCGCCGGTCCGGATCCAGGCGCCACCCCAGATCAGGTCTCGCCTCACCGGGGCCCCGGTGTCTCGGCGATCCACGGTCCGGTTGGCATCGTGGTCGGCGTGATAGGCATCCCCGCCCACCTCCACCTCCCAGCCCGCCGGGGCAGCCAGGCGCGCGACTGCGCGCCCGCCAAGCACCCTTACCCCGGAGGCTGTGTTGATGTCCACGGGGAAGGGTGGCATCCTGTTGGGGTCCGGAAGCGCCGTGGGCTTGTCGTCATTCTCCATCAGGTGGTCCACGTCATAGACGTAGGCCATCAGCTCGACGCCGCGCAGTGTCCGGCCGGCGGGGCGATGCGTGGACCACTCGCCCTGGAGGTGGTAGGTGTTGAAGTAGTCCGCGTCGAGCGGCCGCCCGGGATAATCGATGTCACGCTGCGCCTGGAACGATCCGGAAAGCGTCAGGGTGCCGTGCTCCCCGGTGCGCAGGCCGAGCCGGGCCCGGCCCTCCCGCGAGTTGAATCCGGCGGGCACGATCGAGCCATCGCCGGCCCGGTAGTCACCGCCCTGTCGCCACGCGCCCCCGGCCACATAGCGAAGCCTTCCCTCGCGGCCAAGGGCTCCCTCGAGCAGCCCGGCGACTTCGCTGGCGCCAAGGTTGCCGTCGTAGCCGGTGGTCAGGCGCGCCGACACGGGGCGCGCGGCCGGGGAGGGAAGCGGGTTGGTGGTCACGCGGATGGCGCTGAGGTTGCCGGCACCCCACGTGAGGGCGTACGGCCCGGTCAGCACCTCGATTTCACTGACATGCGCCGGATCGACATGCGACATGGGCGTGTCCATGCCTGCCGGTCCGCCGGGGAAGGTCCGCGCGGCGTCCACGTAGACGCCGACCTGGGTGTCTCTCAGTCCGCGCACGACCGGGTCGAGCGCGATGGCACCCCGGCGCACCACGTCCGTACCGGGGACGGTGCGCAGGACATCGGCGGCATCATGTGGGGCGAGGGCGGCGATTCGCTCGCGGTCGACCCGTTCTTCCGGTGTGAGGTTGCCCCGGCTGGCCACCACGCGGATCGTGCCGAGATCCTGGGCGGCTGGCTCAAGGACCAGGGTCAGCCGGAGGGTGTCACCCGCCCGGAGCGTGAGCTGCCGCACCTGGCTGAGGAAGCCAGGCCGGGCTGCCGTGAGCTCGGCCGGGCCGGCGGGCAGGGGCCCGACGGTGGCCTGGCCGGTGCTGTCCGTGCGTGTCTCGATGGGGCGGGCGGCGGCGCCCCGCGGGGTGACGGTAATGGTGGCCCCGCGCAGCGGAATTCGCGCCCCGCTCATCAGCGTCACGGAGACCCAGACGGGTGGTGGTGCATCCTGTGCCGCGAGTGCCGGCAGGGAAGCGCGGAGGGTGAGCGCGACGGTCAGGACGCCGAAGACGGCGACCTTCATGGCGTTGCGCAGTGGCGCAAGGCCGCTCTCGCGCCCACTGGTGGTGGGCGAGCAGTGCATCGTTGACTCCCGAATTCAGTTGCCAGGGAGCCGGCCGGAGGCCACCCGATCAGGGTGCCTGACCCGGGCACGGCGTGATCGCTAGGAGGCGATCAGGGCGGGAGGACCGATGGCGAAGGGTTGGCGGTGGGCGAGTGCGGTGGGAATCCGTGCCGAGGCAGCCGGCACACCCAGCCGGGTCTCGGGGGCGGCGGCCACTGCCGTGGCCTCGCTGCTTGTGCCTGGGATGGTCGCCAGGGTGATGCAGCATGACTGCCCCACGCACTCGCAGCGCTCGGGGGCGGGTTCAGGCTGTGGAGCTGGCTGTCCGTGCCCGGCGTGGTCGCCCTGACCCACCGCATGGGCATCGGCGGCGGCATGGCTGCCCATCGTGGCGCAGGCATGCACCAGAGGTGCACCGCCGCCGGAGAGGGCGAAGACCAGGGCCAGGAAGAGCGCACGACCGCGCCGGGAGCCACGAAATAGCATCGCGTGGAGAATAGCCGTCCGCCCCCGGTGGGAACAACCCACGCCAATCCGCGACGGTGAGTGGCGGCACCGCCTCGTGTTCGATCTGGCTGTTCCGGTCGCCGCCCCCCCCCCCTGCACTGGGGCCACGCCGTCGGCCCGTCCCGGCGACCGTAACCCCATCCTTCGCCGCCCCCCGTGTTTGTCACAACGAGGTAACAGCCAGTATTTTCCGGGCTGAGGAATCCACCCCCCCAGCCCCGGACCCCGCGTGCCAGCAGACGCCTCGACGCCCTGCCGACCTGACACCCTGCCGTCCACGGTGACCCCTCCCGCGGTTCCATCTCGATGAGCGCCTCTTCCTCCGCCATCCTGACCATGGCCATGTCCGTCATCGGCGGACTGGGGATCTTCATGCTTGGCATGAAGAACATGTCCGAGGGGATGCAGGCCGTGGCCGGCAACTCGCTGCGCCGGATGATCAGCATGGTGACGAACAACCGGTTCATGGCGACGGCGGTCGGGACCGGAGTGACGGTTCTGGTGCAGTCGTCCACGGTCACCACCGTGATCATCGTGGGCCTGGTGAACGCCGGCCTGATGCAACTTCACCAGGCCATCGGGGTCATCCTCGGCGCCAACATCGGCACCACGATCACCGGCTGGATCCTGGTGCTCAAGGTCGGCAAGTACGGCCTGCCAATGCTCGGCGCGGCGGCGCTGGTATACCTCTTTGCCCGCAAGGACCGCCCCCGCTTCATCGCGATGGCCATCATGGGTCTCGGCATGGCGTTCTTCGGGTTGGAGCTGATGAAGGACGGCTTTGCGCCGATGAAGGATGTCCCCGCCTTCACCGAGGCGTTCGCGTGGTTCGCGGCCGACAGCTACTGGGGCGTCATGAAATGCGTGCTGGTGGGATGCATCCTCACCTTCCTGGTGCAGAGCAGCAGCGCCACGCTCGGCATTACCATCGGTCTGGCGGCCACCGGCGCCATCCCCTTCACCACGGCCGCCGCGCTGGTGCTTGGCGAGAACATCGGGACCACGATCACCGTCATCCTGGCCTCGGTCGGGGCCACCACCAGTGCCAAGCGAGCCTCACTGGCCCACGTGCTCTTCAACCTGATCGGGGTCTTCTGGATTACCCTGGTCTTCCAGTGGTATATCCGGCTGGTTGCCGGCGTGGTCACCGCCGTCCACGGCACCGACCCGCTGATCGCCACGCTGGCCAACACGCCGGACCCGGTGGTGTTCGGCGCGGTGGTCACCGCGGCCATCGCCCTGACCCACTCCGGGTTCAATATCATCAACACGGCGATGTTCCTGCCGTTCCTCGGTCCATTCTCGCGGCTGCTGATCCGACTGGTGCCGGATCCCCGGGTCAAGGAAGTGGCGCGGCTGAAGCATCTCGACGCCCGCACGGTAGACTCACCCGTGCTCAAGGTGGAGCAGAGCCGAGGCGAAGTGGTGCAGATGGGAGAGGGCGTGGTGAAGATGATGGAGTGGATCCGGCAGCTCGGCTTCCACGGTCCGCTCGACGAACGACTCATCCAGAAGACCTTTCACCGTGAAGAAGTCCTGGACAATGTCCACCGCGAGATCGTCTCCTTCCTGACCAATGCCCTCGACGCCACGGTGCCACACGCCATCGCCGAGGAAGGACGCAGCCAGCTCCGCATCGCCCATGAGTACGAATCGGCCAGCGACCGGATGGCGAGCGTCCTCAAGGCCTACCTCAAGCTGCGCGACCAGCGCCTGCAGCTTCCGTCGGATCACCAGGAGCCGCTCGCGGAGTTGCACGATGCCGTCGCCGATTTCCTGGCACGAGTCACTGCGGCGTACACGGAACGGCGGGTCCTCAGCGACGCCGACGTCCAGAGTGCGAACGCGGCCATCCTCAGCCGAGTCAAGCGGTTGCGGGAGCTGCACTTGCAGGCCATGACCAACCTGCCGGTTCATCCGTCGCTGAGCCTGGTCTTTACCGGGCTGCTGACCGATTACAGCCGGATCCGCGCCCACACGATGAACCTGCACGAGGCGAGCACCGAGACCGGCGGGGTGGTGGGCGGGTAAGCGGTTGCCGAAGGCGTGGCCTCCGCGGGGCGGAGATGTCCGTCCTGCCTCTTGCGGAGACCTCGCTTCGGGGGCACTCTACAAGACCCCCAATGGAGGCACCACATGCGGCACCTTACCAATTCGCGCGGCTGGACCCTTGGCTTGGGCGTCGCGGCGTTCCTTGGAGCCTGTACCCCCGGCGAACCGATCGTGAGCCGCGCCGTGGATTCGGTCCTGATCAGCGCCGACTGCTACACCGACGGCACCGTGGCCACCGCCCTCTCCCCCTGGGTGCGCGGGGTGCCCATCGGCGGATCCATTGAGTGGGTGCTCCGCCCCTCGGCAGCGGGCGCCGTGGATTCCTTCCGGGTGACGCCAAAGACCGGGGAGGGACGCTGGCCGTACGTGAACACCGGCCCCATGCACGGCCGACCGGATGTCCCGGCGCAGGCGCGGGGCATGCGGCCGAATGTCCAGGTCGGCCATCGCGCCAGCTACGACGTGACGCTTTATTGTCGTCCGGAGGGATCCTCCGAGAGCTTCACCATCATCATTGATCCCGACGTGGTAGTGGACCGGGCGCGCAGCCAAGAGCAGTGATCGTGGCCACCGGCCGACCAGCACCCTCACGCGCCGGGCCCTGACGATGTCCCCCGCCACGCCGCCGCGTGGCGGTGGCATCTGGAGCTCACCCTGGCCGCTCCGGTGACTCTGCCCCCCCCGGCATTGGTCCATGCCACCCGGCCGTCACAGCGGCCGTAGCGGCACGCCTCCCCGCAATCCCGCTGGGCCCGGTCCGTCCTACCTCTTGCGGAGTGCGCGGTTTGGGCGCACTGTAAAGGACCCCCACATTGGAGGCCGTGATGTCACGCCCTGTCGTTCGTTCCGTCAAAGCCACAATCGAGGTCGAATGCGTTGGGGATCGGGTCGGGTTCAGGCTCTGGCCGTGGGTGGCCCATGTTAATGAGACCGCCGGCGATGAGATTGAATGGATGATGGTCGTCAAGGCGGGCACCGTTGCGGAGTATGACATCGTTCCGGGGAATTCGTCGACATGGCCGTTCCCGGCCATGGTCGGCAATGGGAAGGGAAAGGGGCGACCCACCGTCCCGTTGCAGAGTGGCAAGCTCAGGCAAGGAGCGGCGAACCCGACCCCTTACAAGTACACGGTCCAATTCGATTGCGTCCCCGCCGGTGCGACGACTCCGGTCCGAGTGGTCATCGACCCCGACGTCGTGGTGGATTGAGTGCTCGCCCTGACGGCGTGGGGAGGCGTGACTCGCTCGCACCACTTGCCCCGCGCGGGCCCCTGACATGACACCCACGCCCCTCCCCGATCAGATCGGGCCCTACCGCATCCTGCAGGTCCTGGGTGAGGGTGGGATGGGCGTGGTCTACGAGGCCGAGGAGACGGGCCTCGTGCGGCGTCGGGTGGCCGTGAAGGTCCTGCGCACCGGGCTCAATTCTCGCGAGGTCGTGGCACGTTTCGAAACTGAGCGCCAGGCACTGGCGGTCATGAACCATCCCGGAATCGCGCGAGTCTTCGGGGCGGGCACGGCCGAGCCTGGGCAGCCCTACTTCGCGATGGAGCTGGTGCGTGGCCTGCCGATCACCACCTATTGCGACACGCATCACCTCACGGTGGAGGAGCGACTCGAGCTCTTCATTGCCGTCTGTCATGCGGTGCAGCACGCCCACCAGAAGGGCGTGACCCACCGCGACCTCAAGCCATCCAACATCCTGGTCACCGAGCAGGACGACGTCGCCCAACCGAAGGTCATTGACTTCGGCATCGCGAAGGCGCTGGGGCAGCAGCTGACCGATGCCACGATGGTGACCAAGATTGGTCATGCCCTGGGCACGGCGGCGTACATGAGCCCGGAGCAGGCCGATCCCGCCGGCGTGGACACCGACACCCGCGCCGACATCTACTCGCTGGGTGTGCTGCTGTACGAGTTGCTGGTGGGCTCGCTGCCGGTGAACCCCGAGGAGGTGGGACTCCACCTCTTCCTGGCCAGGTTGGCCGCCGGCGAGGCCAACCCGCCGACTCCCAGTTCGCGGCTCCAGACCAACCGGCACCTCGCGGCGTCCGTCGCCACCTTCCGGAAGACTGATCCCGATAGACTCCGACGCCGGCTGCGGGGTGACCTCGACTGGATCGTCATGAAGGCGATGGCCCCCGAGCGCGGGCGCCGGTACGAGACCGCCAACGGGTTGGCCCTCGAGTTGCGCCGCTTCCTGAGCAACGAGCCGGTGCTGGCGCGGCCTCCGAGCGTGCCGTACTGGGTCGGGAAGTTCGTGCGACGCCACCGGGTTGGAGTCGCGGTGGCGGGGGTGGCCGCGGTGCTGGTGCTCGGCAGCACCATCGCGGCCACGCTTGGCTTCGTCCGCGCCAGCAAGGCCAAGCAGGTGGCAGCTGTGCAGGCGGACAACGCCAGGGCGGTAACCCAGTTCCTTAAGGACCTGTTCAGCGACTTCGACCCGGCGCAGCCGGCCGGCAATCCGGTGACGGCGCTCGACTGGCTGGACCGGGGCACAACCCGGGCCCGCCGCCAGCTGGGGGACCAGCCGCTTCAGCAGGCGATGCTGTTGCAGACGCTCGGCTCGGTCTATGGCACCTGGAGCCAGTACGACTCCGCCCTCGCGCTGCTCCACGAAGCGCTCCGCGTCAGGGAGCGGGAGCTTGGGACCGACCATCCGCAGCTGGTGGAGACTCTCATCGCGCTGGGTCATGCCGCGCGCGAGTATGGCAAACATGACGTCGCCGAGCAGTACTACGTCCGGGGGTTGACGATCGCCGAGCGAACGTACCGCCGCGACCAGCTCGAGGTGGTCGAGGGCCTCTCCGGGCTGGGCATGCTGCGCATCCGGCAGGGACATTACGTGGCGGCGGAGTCGCTCCTGCGGGAGGTGGTGGACCTGGATGCGCGGGTGCGCACTCCCGGAGATATCAGGATCGCCCGGAACATCCGGAACCTGGGTACGGCACTCTATGGTCAGCACCGGTTTGGGGAAGCAGAACCTTTGTATCGCCGGGCGCTGGCACTGCAGGAGGGCACGTGGGGGCGCCAGTCCCTGGAAGTGGCCAGTACCTTTCTGAACCTGGGTGCGCTCTTCTACGTGCAGGAGCGGTACAGCGATGCGGAAGGGATGTACCAGGCCGCATGGGAAATCTACGAGGCCAGGCTTGGCACTGAGCACATCCGCGTGGCGAACGTCAAGAACAACCTCGGCGAGGTTCGCTGGAGGCTCGGCCGTCCAGCCGAGGCCGAACCGCTCCTCCGCGAGGCCCTGGCGTACAAGGAGCGGACCCTCGATCCGAACTCGACCAGCATAGCGAACACCCTCAACACCCTGGCCGGCGTGCTCCGGGACCAACGCCGCTATCCCGAAGCGGAGTTCCTCTATCGTCGGGCACTGGCGATCCGCACCAGCACTTATGACGATCCCAATCACCGGGCCACCCAGGAGACAAAGCGGGACTATGCCGCACTCCTCCGGCTCATGGGACGTGGGACCGAGGCGGACCGGCTGATCGGACAGTAGCCGGCCCGACGGGCTAGCCGCCGGCCCGCTTGGTTACCCGCCACCAGCCGCGCACCGTCCGGGTGCCCGAACCGTGGATTGAGGTGAAGGTCCCCTCGAACGTGGTGGGGTTCACCAGCTTCCCCGAAAAGATGGTCGTCAGCAGGCAGTTGCAATCGGGGTCGCGATAGGGCGCGAGCCGACCTTCCACCGCTCCATCCACGGCACGGACAAAGGCGATGGGCAGGGCCTGGGACGGGCGGTCCCGTCGAAAATCCATGGCGTCAGGATCGCCCGGGCGTGGCTGCGGCGGCAGGTCCCACTCGCCGGGCACCATCAACACGTCACCGTGCGCGGTATCGGTTCCCGCGTCGAGCGTGAACAGGATACTGCCGGCGCGGCCGCTCTCGCGGCTGCCATATTCCCCCTCCCAACGCCCGGCCAGCATCTCAACATCCCCCAACACCGGCACCGGGGGCGGTGGCCCCTGACAGGCACTGAGCAGCACGAGTGCCATCACGATTCCCGTCGTCAATCCACGCATCGATCCCTCCAGGTACAGGCCTGCAGGGAACATGCGGCTCGGGGGGTGAAGTGATGGTGAAGGAAGCTTGAGAAAAACCTGTCCGACCTGGCTGCCGCGTTCGTTCCGGCAGCCTAGAGGTGCAGGTTGACGAGCGGGAGCCACCGGAAGGGGGGGCGGTTGTTCTTGGCTCGGTTCAGCAGGCCGATCTGGACGCCCTTGAGCACATCAGCGCTGTTATAGATGCCGATGGCCAGTCCGTGCTGGGTGCCACGAATCCAGTTGTGACTGGCGATCGTGACACCATGCGACTCCTCAGCCACGATGCGCCCCACCGATAGTGCCAGACCATCGAGCCGCCCCGCAGCCACGAGCAATCCTCCCGCGGCGATGCCTTGGAGGTGGTCCGAAACGACGCCCAGGCCTCCGACCGCGATCCCTTGGAGCTTCTGGTCGGCGACCACCACCAACCCTGCCGTGGCAATGCCCCGGATCCCGCCGTCCGCCACCACCGCGAGACCACCGCTCGCATACCCCTCGATGCCCCCGTCCGCGACAACCGCGAGGCCGGCCACCGAGATCCCGCGGATACCACCATCCGAGACGACCCCGAGGCCAGCGGCCGACACCCCGAGGATTCCCCCGTCGGCCACCACGCCGAGCCCGGCGATGGAGAGACCGGTCAGGGGACCGTCACTGACGACACCGAGCCCACCGAAGGTGATCCCCGAAACCTGTCCATCAGCCACAATGCCCAGCCCGGCCACGTTGATGCCGACGATGGAGCCTCCACTGACCAGCCCCAGGCCACCAAGGTTGATCCCCGCCATCGCCTCGTCCGCCACCGCCCCACCAAGGCCGATATTGATGCCGTTGAGGGTGCCGGCGTTGGGCCCCGCAAGGCCGAACGAAAGCCCGTTGACGCTCCCGCCGACTGCGGTGGTGTCGCGGTTCATCCAGAAGGTGATGTTGAGGCCGTTGATCCGGTCCAGGTCGCGATCGCGCCAGTTGATGCGGATGCCATTCCAGCGGTGGACATTGCCGATGGCCAGCCCGGTGTTGGCCACCCCGAGACGGAGGGCACCGCCCTCCTGAGCGGAGAGCGGAGTTGCGACACAGGCAAGCACGAAACAGACGAGGCGGGAGGGGTTTCGCATGCCTCCTCTACGGGAACTCTGGTGGCCAGGTTTCCCGGGGCAGTCAGCTCTCGGGTGTGCCCGTGGCAAGCGATCGCAGGGTGCTCCGGAGTGTCGTCAGGTCCCGAACCACGTGGGCGCCGAGCCGCTCAAGGGTGGTGCGGTAGGACTCCGCCCCACTCCCGCCAACCACCAGACGGATGCCAGGTTCAAGGAGACTGACCAGGCGGCGCAGCTCCTCATGGATACCGGCATCGTCGAGGGGAAAGATGATGCTCAGTGCCACCACCCCGGCGCCACTTTCGATCACGGCCGCCGCGATGTCCTCGGCTGGGAGGTCCGCGCCCAGGTAGGTGACCCTCCACCCCTCGGTGGCGGCCGTGGCGGCGGCCAGCAGCGCGCCGATCTCGTGCACCTGTCCGGCCGGTGTGGTCACCACGATGCCCGGTGCCGCCGGATCGACGGCGGCCTGCGAAGCCACCCAGGAGAGAATCCGGCGGCACGCGGCCGAAGCGAGATGCTCGTGGGAGGCGCGCAGGGTGCCCTGGTGCCAGCGGGCACCGACCTGCGTCAGCAGCGGCGCCACCACCCGCTCGGTCAGGGCGCTGATCGGCAGGGAGATCGCTGCGGCCCGCAGCGTCGATTCCAGCAACGTCGAGTCCATCGTCTCGATGGCCCGCAGCGCACGAACCAGATAGGCCTCTGCTCCGGGTGTGGCATCACCGCTCGCCTGCGGAACGGGCACAGGCAAGGCAGCCTCATCCTCCACCACCAGCTCCGCCAGTGCGGCATCATCGAGCTCGGCGACCTGCCCGATACTCCTGCCCAGGGTCGTGGCCCGGTGCAGCAAGGTCAACCGCTCGATGTCGGCATCCGAGTAGAGCCGCTGGCCACCCTCGGAGCGGCTCGGCGCCACGACTCCGTAGCGCCTCTCCCAGGCCCGGAGCAGGTCCGGCGAGAGGCCGGTTCGACGGATGACCACCCGCATGGGGTGCCTCGGCAAGTCCTTTACAGGCAGTGACATAGATGGACAAGGTAGCTGTCTGTCCACTGTTTGTCAAGGTACTTGGATCGGTATAGCTTGACAAATATTGGACATCACACTAGATTAGCTGGACATTGATTGGACGGACCCATACGGGGTCCTTGATGTTCAACCCTGTACCGAGGTGATAGCAATGCGAGTTCGAATGATGGTGGGAGCAGTGGCGGTAATCGGTGGCCTGGCGTTGTCCGCGATGCCGGCGGCGGCGCAGTACCGGTCGGCGGCGCCGGCTCGGGATATCGTCGAGACGGCCGTGGCGGCCGGGTCGTTCAACACCCTGGCGGCGGCGCTGCAGGCGGCCGGCCTGGTGGATGTGCTCAAGGGAGCGGGTCCGTTCACCGTCTTTGCCCCGACGGATGCGGCGTTCGCCAAGCTGCCGGCGGGCACGGTCGAGGCGCTCCTGAAGGACAAGGAGAAGCTCACGGCAATCCTGACCTACCATGTCGTGGCGGGTAACGTGAAGGCCGCCGATGTGGTCAAGCTCAACAGCGCCAAGACGGTGCAGGGCCAGGATGTGCGGATCATGGTGCGCGATGGCAAGGTGATGATCAACAACGCCACCGTCACCACCGCCGACGTGGCCGCGAGCAACGGCGTGATCCACGTCATCGACACGGTGATCCTGCCGCCGATGTAATCGGTGAGCGGGACCTGCCGGAGCTCCGTGATCCTCGGAGCTCTGTGCAGGGTAAGCGGGAACTGTCGGGGCTTCGTGGTTTTCGCAGATCTGTGTTGAGTAAGCGGGAACTGCCCCGTGGCGTCGTTCCCGTTTACCCAGCTACGGTTTCATCTGGGCACGGAGCGCTGGCAGGTCCCGCTCACCCTGCGACGATCTCGTCGGCATACGGAGCGCTGGCAGCTCCCTCTTACCTCTTACCTCTCACCTCTCACCACCCGCCCCACCACTCCCACCGCCAGCACGACCAGTCCGATCACGATGGTCCGCAGGTCGAGCGAGAGGGCCAGCACCGCACAGGCGAGCAATCCAAAGGCGGGGATCCAGTCGGGATAGCGCCGCAGCTCCCGCGGCATCCTGAGCGCGGCAGCGTTGGCGATGCCATAGTAGAGCAGGATGGTGAACGCCGCGGCGGAGGCCACGGCACCCAGCGACCCGGTGGCCGCCACAATGCCAGCCACGCCGCCGATGCCCAGCACCGCTTGGCGCGGCACGCCGGAGGCGGCGTCCACAGTCGAGAGACGGCGAGGCAGGTCGCCGTTGCGGGCCATGGCGAACACCATACGCGAGAGCCCCAGCAGCTGGGAGAGCAGCACGCCGAGCATGGCCGTGATGCCGCCAACTGCCACTATGGTCGCCACCGCGCCGGGTGCGGCCAGGCGTGCCACCTCGTGGAGCGGCGCCGGCGAGGCGGCGAGCGCCGGCCCCCCGGCCACCCCGACCGCCACGATCGCCACGAGCAGGTAGAGCAGGATCGCGCCGCTGATGGTGATCACCACCGCCTGGGGGATGGTCCGCTCCGGCTCACGAACCTCTTCGGCCAGCGTCGCAATCCGCGCATATCCGGTGAACGCGAAGAACAGAATCGCGGAGGCCTGAAGCAGCGACCCCCAGCCGAAGGGCATCAGCGGCTGGAACGCCTGCGCCTCGACGCGCGGCAGCCCGACGCCCGCCAGCAGCAGGAGCGCCCCGATCGAAATGGTCACGATCACGAGATTCGCCGCGCTCGAGCGTCGGATGCCGGCGTAGTTCAGCGCGGTGAAGACCACGACCGCCCCCACCGCCAGGAACCTCGGTGGCACGCCAGGGAGCAGGACGTCGAGGTAGCCAGCCAACCCGAGTGCCACCGTACCCGCCGCGGCGAGCTTGCTGGCCAGGAACATCCACCCCGCGGCAAAGCCGGCCCACGGGGTCAGGACCCGGTAGCCGTATTCGTAGGCGCCGCCGGCCTGGGGGTAGGCGGCGGCGAGTTGCGCCGAGCTCAGGGCGTTGGCGGTGGCCGCCAGACCGGCGATGACCAGCGCGGGAATAATGGCGGCCCCCGCAATGCCCGCGGCGACGCCCAGCACCACGAAGATCCCCGCGCCGACGATCGCGCCGAAGCCGATGCCGACGGCGTCGAGGAGACCGAGGTCGCGGCGGAGCTGGTTGGTGGGGGGCATGGAGGAAGGTAAGCAGTGAGCGGTGAGCAGTGAGCAGTGAGCAGGGCACAGGGAACAGGGAACAGGGAACAGGGAACAGGGAACAGCGAACATGGGAGGGAATGCAGAACGCACGAAGGGCGGCCGTTCGCTGGGAAGGGCCGCCCTGGTGTCGGTGCTGGACACCTTTTGTTGCCTACTGCTTACTGCTCACTGCTTACTTTCCTGCGCCGCAGATACCCCGCCCCCAGCAGCCCGGCGAGCCCGGAGCCGAGCAGCACGAGGGTGGCGGGTTCGGGGACGGTGCTGGTCGGGCCGTCCGGAAACTCGAAGTTGTCGAAGACCGCGGGGTCGTTCTGGTTCGCAAAGCCGAGCTGGACGTGATCGACGAAGCCGCGATACTGGCCCGGCCAGTTGCTGCCGAGTCCGACCATGATGCCGTAGACGACGGCGGTGGGGCTGTAGCAACTGGCCCATCCGGCGGCGGTGGTCTGGGTCAACTCACCGGCGCTGGACCAGGGTCCGAATCCGCAGGGGTTGTCGAGGTTGGTGTACTTGTCTTGGTCGCTCGCGCTGAACAGATGCCGCCAGAAGACCTGGCTGCTCATGTCCTCCAGGAGCCAGGTGTTGTAGGCAAACGCCTGGGCGACGCCGGTATTGTAATAGGACTCCCAGACGAGGTGGCTGTAGATCTGCTGGCCAGCAACCTCATCCCGGACAAGAAGGCGAAGGACCGGGGACTGGACGTGGAACGGGTCACCGGCCGACACCAGGTTCTCGTTGCCGAGCAACTCGCGGTACCAGGCCATGCCGACCGACTCAACGGCCGAGAGCAGGCCCCAGCTCGAAGATTCTGGCGCACCGGCGGTCCGGGCGTAGAACACCCAGTCAAGCAATCCCGCCGGATTGTTCAGCCCCCCGCCGAGGGTCAGCTCCAGGGAGCCGTTGCCGTTGTAGGGGTTGGCCGCGGAGATGCCGACCGTCACATCGCCAGCATTGACGGCGTCCTCGTTCCACCGGGGGTCACCCGGGTAGATCGGCTCCTGTGCCGCCAGGTTGGCTGGCACGGATGCCACCAGCACGACTGCTGTCAGGAACCCGGTGTAGCGCTGCCACAGCCCAATCATTGTTCCATCCCTGCTGAAGACATCTAACTCCACTGTCCATGACAGGGGCAACCAACGTGCCGTCTGGATATCCGGCGATGTTCGGTTGCTTGACAGTTACGTGGGGTAGCCTGGGGGTCGATCGCTGCCGGGATGAAGTTCGTGTGAATTCGTAACATATTGCTGTTGAATGTCTTGCCGAGCTGCAACGAGTGGATTGGTGGCCTCGAATAAACCGGCAGGTTGCTGCGTGCGAAGGTCAGAACGGCAGTGGTGGCGTGAACAGGCAACATGTGTAGTGATGACGCGGCGCTAGTGTTGTGTGTCGTCCACAGGTGCCAGCTCGGTTGTGCTCCCGCCGGCAGTTGCGGTGATCAACCCGTGGACCGTTACCCCGGCACCGAGGGTCACCTTGGGGCAGGCGAGGGAGGTCGGCCGCTGCTGGTCGCCGATCACCGTGCCCGGGCCCACCGAGACCTCCGCTTCGGCGACGAGTGGCCCGGCGACCCGGGCCCGCAGGCCGGTCGTGATCTGTGCGCGCGAGACCACCGCCCCCTCGAGCACGGCCCCCGAGCCGATCTCGATGGCGCCATGCGCCTTGACGTTGCCCGTCAGGCGGGCGGCCGGACCGATGGTCAGCGTCCCGGTCACCACGAGATGTCCCCCGACCACCGCGCCCGCCGGGATCACCAGGTCACCCTCGATGCGCACATGGTCCCCGACCTGGTGAGCCCGATCCAGGGGAAGGTCGAGCGGGGCGGCGGGCACGGCGGCGAGATCGGGCACCGCGCTGCCGCCGCCCACCACGATACGCGGGGCGGCCAGCCGGTCAAAGGCGACACTGTGTCCGAGCCGGATCGCCTGGTCGGAGCTGGCGCGCCCCGCCAGGAGCGAGCCATCCCCCACCAGCAGTTCCCCGCGCGCATGCACCCAGCGGAGCACGGTGCTGTCTGGGCCCAGGGTCAGGCCGGCCTCACCAAGGAGGGCACGGTAGACCGAGCCGGGGCCACCGGCGAGGGCGGCCATCGCGTACACCTCCCGCACGAACGTCTCGCCGCCCGCGAAGGAGGCCGGGCCGGTGAGCACCACCACGCGATCCAGTCCCGCCTCCCGCGTGGCCTCCGCCACCAACGGCTCGGCGAGGCGCCGCGCGCGCACGAACGGGGTGCCATCGGGCAGCTTGCCGAGCAGTTCCTCCGCGGAATCGGTGGGGAGGCGTTCGAGCTGCCGCGTCACGTAGGCCTGGAACCCGCGGGCAAAGAGCGCCACGTCGCCGGCATCGCGACCCACCACCTGCAGTGGCATGATGTCGGTGGGTCGGAAGAGCTCACGCAGTGCCGGCAGGAGCGGCAGCAGGAACCAGAGGGCGGTGCCCAGGAAGAGCAGCGCGAAGGCGACGCCGGTGCTCATCGGGTGCCCCCCGGCGTGGTCCCGTTGCCGTTGGCGTCGGCACGGTAGCGCTCCGTCTTGTCCCAGGCCCGGACCTCCGTGGGACGCGGCAGGAACACCTGCCGAAGGGTGGCGCGCGAGACCGACATCAGGCTGACCAGGAAGCCGAAGATCAGGAACGGCAGGATCCGGATCCGGCGCAGGGTGCCATCGAGCCGCGCTGCGGTGGCCACCTCGAAGAACGCCGCGAAGTTGCCCAGCGTGCCGTATGCGGTGATGGCCAGCAGCGCCACGAAGCCCTGCAACGGCATGACGCCCATGAACAGCAGCGCGATGGCGATGGCCCAGCCCAGCAGCAGCAGGGGGCCGACGGCAAAGACTCCCAGCAGCAGCAACCCGTCGAGCACCAGCCAGCGTCGCAGGTGGCTCGGGCGCTTGAACAGCGGCCAGGCATGGCTGCGCAGCGCCTGGTTGTGGCCCGTGGTCCAACGCATGATCTGCCGGATCCGCGTCGGCCAGTTCTCGGGCACTTCCTCGTAGCATTCCGACCGGTTCTGGTAGACGACCTCCCATCCCGCCAGCAGCAGGCGGTAGGTCATGTCGGTGTCCTCGGCCAGGGTGCGCGGATTCCAGCCGCCCACCGCCTCCAGCGCGCTGCGGCGCACCCCGCCGACGGTGCCACCGTACTGCGGCACCAGCCGGAGATTCATGCGCGCCTGCTGGTCCACCTGGTACCCGCCGGCGCGCTCCAGGTCGAGCAGCCGGGTCAGCAGCGAGCGGCTGACGTTGTGCGGCACGACCCGCCCCATCACGGCGCCGACCTCGGGGTCGAAGAACGGCGCCACGAGCTGCTTCACGAGCCCGCGGCCGGGGAGGTAGTCGGCGTCGAAGACCAGGTGCACCTCGCCCCCGAAGTGCGCCGCCGCGTCGCGCAGCGCCGCGGCCTTGCCGCCCTCCCCGTCACGCCGGTGGAACGGTGTCACCCGCTCCGGGAAGCGCCCGGCATAGTCATCCACGATCTCACCGGTGCGGTCGGTGGAACGGTCATTGATCGGCACGATGCGCAGCCGATCGGCAGGGTAGTCCTGCGCCAGGAGCGCGTCGAGCATCCCGCCGATGACCAGCGCCTCGTTGTGCGCCGGCACGAACACCGTCACCATCGGCCAGTGGGCCACCCCGATGTCCACGTAGGGCTGGCGATGCTGCCCCACCATCCGGTTGATCGTGAAGAAATAGTGCCGCACGGTGTAGGTCAGGATCACGGCCACGATGAGGCCCAGCGCCGCGATGAGGACGACGGCGATCATCCCGTCCTCCGTGCCGCGGGCCAGCTCATGCCCCAGCCATAGAAGCTGACGAAGATCATCACGTGCAGCAGCAGTCCGAAGACGAGGAAGAGCGGCGGGAGCACCAGCAGCGAACCCTGCACGATGAGCCAGGCGTGGATCGTCACCTGCAGCGGGATGAAGAGGGCCAGATGGCCGAGCAGCAGGGCCGTGAGCAGCAGCTTGCGTCCCCAGCTGATGTCAAAGACGTAATAGGTGAAGCCCAGCAGCAGTGGCAGGAGCACGAGCACCACTTGGGCGGCGGCCAGGAGTCCACCGGTGTAGCTGGCGAGGGTGTAGGGAAAGCTGCCGGCGGGGGCCAGCGCAAAATAGGCCAGGCTGACCGTCTGCAGCAGCGCCAGGAATCGCAGGAAGTAGCGCAGCGGCGTGAAGCGCTGGGGCAGCACAAGACTCAGCAGGACCAGCACCGCCGTGATCACGGCGACCACCCGCCAGGTGGTGACGCTCGGGTCACCCGCCACGGCGCCGAAGTGGGGTGTCGGGAGGCTGTGCACGCCAAAAAAGGTGGTATGGCGCTCGCCGATGCCGCCGGCGATCCCCACCGGGCCCACCAGTGCCTCGAAGAGGCGGGCCCAGAGTTCGGCCAGCGGGCTCAGGGCAAAGAACATGGCGGTGGCGATGGCCAGCGCCACGGTGGTGGCGGTGAGCATCCTCCGGCGGGGGATCGCCACCCCGACCATCGCCCGGTGGCGCGGGATGATGCCACCGCGCACGCCGCGCCGCCTCAGGTCGGCGAGGCGGGTCTCGCGCCGGGTGATCGCGTCGCCGGTGGAGCCGCTACCAGCCGACAAAGAGCCCGACCTGGATGCCCGTCCTGGTATAGAACGGATTGTCATACCACTCGCCACCGATCATGAACCCGGTCTGTCGGCCGAGCCACTCGCGCCAGACGATGGACGCTTCGGTGCTGGTGAAGGAACGTTCGGTCTCGCCGGTGCCGGTCAGCTGGTACGACTCGCCACCGCCACCCCCGCGGAGCACCACGTAGCGCTGGCCGGCGCGGCCGAGGGTCAGGGCCACGGCGCCCCGCTGGGAAGTCAGGTCGCCGGGCGTGCTCCAGTTGAACCGCCCGCTTACCTCCAGCACCGCCGTGGGGCTGAGGTAGCCGGTCACCGAGGCCACCGCGGTCCGGTCGCGGTAGACACCCTTCGAGCGCACCCAGGTTCCACCGACCGAGACAAGCAGGCGGCGACTGGCGAGGAGCTTGCGGGTCAGCATGGCGTCCACGCGCAGCTCGGGGAAGAAAAACTCCCCGCTGCCGGCCCCCACGCTGACAAAGGTGATCCATTCATCCCCGAAGGCATGCTGGTGGGCGACGGATCCGTAGACGCCGTCGTCCCCGAAGGCCCGCTGGCCCACCCCCTCCAGGTAGAACACGTCGCGGCGTCCCGCCGGGAGGACTGCCCGGAGCCGCCCGCCGCGCCAGTCCCCAAACCCATTGGTCACCCGGTGCGCAAAGCCCGAGGCCTCGAGCATCCCCCCGCGCAGGGGTGCGGGTTCCTGGGCCCGGGCCAGGCTCGGCACCACCGCGATGATGGCGGCCAGGACCAGGCCCCTCAATGGTGCCTCCCGCTGACCGGCAGCGGCACCGGGGGGCGGGGGTCGGGGGTTGCGAACTGCCGGCCGCTGGAGAGCCGCTCCCAGAGGATGTCCGCAATCCGCCCGGCGGCATGACCGTCGCCAAAGGGATTCTCCCCGCCGGTCATGGCGCGGACGGCGGCGGCATCGTCCAGCAGCTCCAGGGTGTTGGCGATGACAGTTTCGGCGTGGGTGCCGACCAGCCGTCCGAACCCGGACAGCACCACCTCCGGGCGCTCCGTGACGGTCCGCAGGATCAGCACCGGCTTCCGGAACGCCGGGGCTTCCTCCTGGATGCCACCCGAGTCGGTCAGGATGAAGGCGCAGCGGCGCATGACCTCCAGGAGGTCCGGGTAGCTGAGCGGATCGAGCAGCGTGAACGCCGGGTGCTCGCCGAGCTCCTGGTGGACGACCTCGCGCACCTTGGGGTTCAGGTGGACGGGGATCACCACGTGTACGTCGGGCCGTGACTCCACCACGCGGCGCAGCGCCAGGCAGATGTTACGGAGGTTATCGCCCAGGTTTTCGCGCCGGTGGACGGTGGCGAGCAGGACGCGACGGTTGGCCCAGTCCACCGCCTCGAGGGCGGCGTCATCGAACTGGTCGCGCCGCGGCACCGATTGCAGCGCATCCACGATGGTATTGCCGGTCACGTAGATGTCGCAGTCGCTGACGCCCTCGTGGAGCAGGTTCAGGCGGGCGTGCTCGGTGGGGCAGAAGTGCATGTCGGTGGCCACGCTGGCGATGCGGCGGTTGGCCTCCTCGGGGAAGGGCCGCCGCATGTCTCCCGAGCGGAGGCCGGCCTCCACGTGCCCGAGGGGAATCCCCTGGTAGAAGGCCGCCAGCACCGCGGAAACGACGGTGGAGGTGTCGCCCTGTACGATCACCACATCGGGCCGGAGACTCGAGAACGTCTCGGTCAGCGCAATCACGGCCTTAGCAGTGAACTCGGCCAGGGTCTGGTTGGCGTGCGTCAGGCCGAGGTCGTGGTCGGGGGTCAGGTCGAAGGACGCCATGGCCTGGGCCAGCATCTCCCGGTGTTGGGAGGTGGTGATGACCAGGGGCTCGAAGCGGGTGGGGTGTCGCTCGAGGGCGCGCACCACGGGGGCGAGCTTGATCGCCTCGGGGCGGGTGCCGAGCACCACGCAGACCCGGTAACGACGGGCGGACGCTGGGCTCGGCTGGCGCAAGACGGATCGGTCGTCCATGAACCAGAAACCTCGGCACCCAGCGGTCCTGGCGCAAGCGGCGGGGGAACCTGACCTCGGTATATTCGGAGGATGCGCACTCGTCATCTCGTGGTCCTGCTCGCCCTCGTCGTTTCGACACCAGCCGCCGCTCAGGTGCGCGCCCGGGAGATCGGGGTGGCGCCCGGCATTTTCTCGCCGGGGGCCCACAACGCCATCACCGACGTGGCCGGGGTGCGGGTGGGGCAGGTGACCCTGATCGAGGGGGACTCCGTTCGCACCGGCATCACCGCGATCCTGCCGCACGGCGGCAATCTCTTCCTGGAGCGGGTGCCGGCCGCCATTCATGTGGGCAACGGCTTCGGCAAGCTGCTGGGCTCGACCCAGGTGCACGAACTGGGCGAGCTGGAGAGCCCGATTCTGCTCACCTGCACCTTGTGCGTCTGGCGGGCGGCTGATGCGCTGGTGGGCTGGATGCTGGAGCAGTCCGGGATGGAGCGGGTGCGCTCGATCAATGTGGTGGTGGGAGAGACCAACGACGGCGGGTTGAACGACATCCGGAGCCGACCGGTGACGGCGACGGCGGTTCGACGGGCCTTGGACGAATCCAGTTCCGGCGTTGTGGCGGAAGGTAGTGTGGGTGCCGGGACCGGCACGAGCGCGTTCGGCTGGAAGGGTGGCATCGGCACCGCGTCGCGGGTGCTGCCGGCCTCGCTGGGCGGCTGGACGGTCGGGGTGCTGGTCCAGAGCAACTTCGGCGGGGTGCTGCAGGTGATGGGTGCCCCGGTGGGGCAGCAGCTCGGCCGCTATGCCTTCCGCAATAACGTGGGGGGTGACACCGGTGATGGCTCGATCATGATCGTGGTGGCGACCGACGCGCCGATCGGGGACCGCAACCTGGGCCGCGTCGCCTCCCGCGCCATGCTGGGGTTGGGGCGTACCGGCTCGTCGGCATCGAATGGCTCGGGTGACTATGTCATTGCCTTCAGCACGTCGGAGGTGATGCGCCGGGCTCCGGGCCGGGCCGCCTCGGGCCCAGCACTCGGTAACGACGCGATGTCGGCGGTGTTCCAGGCGGTGGTGGAAGCCACCGAAGAGGCGATCTACAACTCGCTGTTCATGGCCACGATGGTTACCAGTCGGTTCGGCACGGTGGAGGCCATCCCATTGGAACGGGTGCGCGAGATCCTCCGGAAGTACGGCGTTGGAGGACGGTGACGGCTCCCCGATCAGCTGTGTCCCGCACTCTTGCCACCGTGTCGTGCGCGCATGGCCCCTGAGGCCAACCTTCGCTTCTCGGAAATCGTTTCGGCGCTCTCCTACGCGCTGGACCTGACCGAGGGGCAGGTGCTCGGACACTCCGCCCGGACGGCCCTGATCGGGATGCGCCTGGCGGAGACGCTCGGGCTCTCAGCGGAGGATCGCTCGGCGCTGTTCTATGCGCTGTTGCTCAAGGATGCCGGCTGCTCCAGCAATGCCGCGCGGCTCTGCGCGGTGTTTCAGGCCGACGACCGCTCCCTCAAGCAGGACCACAAAAGGATCAATTGGCGGAAACTGGGCGAGGCGGCACGCTACACGATGCGCCACGTGGCCCCAGCCGGCAGCCGCGTTGGCAAGCTGGCGAGGTTTTTCCGCATTGCAACCACACCCGACGAGGTTGGGCGTGAGCTCATCGCCATCCGCTGCGAGCGTGGGGCTGATATCGCCCTGATGCTGGGCCTCCCCCACGGTACGGCGGAAGCGATCCGGAGCCTGGATGAGCACTGGGACGGCGGCGGGCACGCCGCAGGGCTCGCCGGCCAGCAGATCCCGCTGCTGGGCCGGATCCTCTGCCTGAGCCAGACGATGGAGGTGTTTGTCCGGGAACAGGGGCTGGCCTCGGCCTACGAGGTCATCGAGCGACGCGCGGGGAGCTGGTTTGACCCCGAGCTGGTGGAGGGGCTCGTCGGTTTCCGGAATGACCGCGCCTTCTGGACCGAGGCGCTGACCGATGACGTACGGGCAGCCCTGGAGCCCCACGAGCCGGAAGACCGGGTGCTCCACGCCGACGAGGCCCGCCTGGACCGGGTGGCCGAGGCGTTTGCACGGGTGATTGATGCCAAGAGCCCGTTCACCTTCCGGCACTCCGAGCGGGTGGCGCTGGTGGCAGTGCGAATCGGTGAGGTGCTCGGCTTTGACGCGGCGGCACGGACGGAGCTGCGCCGAGCCGCGCTGTTGCATGACATCGGCAAGCTCGGGGTCTCCAACATGATCCTCGACAAGAACGGTCCCCTGGACGACACCGAATGGGATGCCATGCGGGCGCACACCCGGTTTACCCTGGCCATTCTGAACCGGGTCGCTCCGTTCCGGGGTTTCGCCGAGATGGCGGCATCGCATCATGAGCGGCTGGACGGGAAGGGGTATCACCGCGGGGTCGGCGCCGAGTTCCTCGGCACGGCCGCGCGCGCCTTGGCGGTGGCCGACGTCTGCGAGGCGCTCAGTGCCTCGCGCCCCTACCGCGAGGCGCTGCCGTGGGATGAGGTGATGCGGATCATTGGCAAGGGCCGCGGCTCGGCGCTCGACGCGGAGTGCTGTGATGCGTTGGCGGGGTTGGGGGCGACCGTCCTGGACGGTGGGGCCTCGTAGGGCGAGGCACGCCTCCCCCGCACCAGGAAGGTTGCCGCAGGCGAGCTCAGCTTGCAAGCAGGTCGCGGTATTCGGGATGCTCCGCCACCCAGGCGCGCACATACCCACAGCTCGGGATGATGCGCCAACTCTGCTCGCGTGCGTGTGTCAGGGCCGTTTCGACCAGCCGGCCACCGGTCCCACGGCCCCGGGCGGCCTGCGGCACCCGGGTGCTCAAGATATTCATCACACCCCCATCGAGCACATACTCCAGGACCGCCTCGCCTTCAGGAAGGTCGAGGACGAAGCGCCCCTCATCGACATGGTGCACTATCGGCATGGCCTACCAGTCCGTCGGCTTGTAATCCTTCAGGAACTTCCCCCAGACATGCGTGCCGGTGTTGATCCCGGCGATAATCGGGTCCACGATCCGCGCGGCGCCGTCCACAATATCCAGCGGCGGATGGAAGCGATGCTCGGCGGTCTTCCGCTCGGCCAACTCTACGGGGTCCTCGTCGGTGACCCAGCCGGTGTCCACCGCGTTCATGTGGATGCCGTCGTGAAAGTAGTCGGTGGCCGAGGTGCGCGTCATCATGTTGAGCGCGGCCTTGGCCATGTTGGTGTGTGGGTGACGGGTCGTCTTGAAGCGCCGGTAGAACTGGCCCTCCACCGCTGACACGTTCACGATGTGTTTGTCGCGGTTGGGGGTGCGCAGCATCAGCGGCTTGAGGCGCGCGTTGAGGAGGAACGGCGCGACGGCATTCACCAGGTGCACCTCGAGCAGTTCCACGGCTGGCACGTCGGCCATCAGCATCCGCCAGGAGTTGCGGTCGCGGAGGTCCACCTGCTGGAGGTCCTGGTCGAGCCGGCCCTCGGGGAAGAGGTGCCGCTGGCTCGCGCGTTCCTCGGGGAGCAGGGCCAGCTGGGAGAGCTGGGCGGCGTGGGTCAGCCCCGCCACCTCGGGGAGTCCCTCCGCGGTGGCCGCCAGGCTGGTGCCGTCTCCCGATGCCGGCCCCTCCGGGAGCATGTGATAGGCACGCACCCCTTCATAGCGGCCGAGGAGCCGCTGAACCGGCGCCGGCAGCTCGGCGGCCGCCGCCTGCTCCACCGCCATCATGTGGGCGTAGAACTCCGGCGGACGGCGCACCGTCTGGCAGGCGTTGTTGATGATGAAATCGAGCCGGTCGTGGCTGTCGAGCAGCTCCCGGCAGAAGGCCTCGACGCTGGGGGTGTGCCGCAGGTCCAGGCCGAAGATCTCCAGGCGGTCGCTCCACTGAGCGAAGTCCGGCTCTGCCGCAAACCGCATGGCGGCATCGCGTGGGAAACGCGTCGTCACAATCAGGTGCGCCCCGCAGCGCAGCAGCTTGATACCTGCCTGGTAGCCGATCTTGACGCGGCCACCGGTGAGCAGCGCCACCCTGCCGGTCAGGTCGGCCAGCTCGGTGCGCTTGGCATAGTTGAACTCGGCGCATGTCGGGCAGAGCTGGTCGTAGAAATGGTGCAGCGTGTCGTAGAGCCGTTTGCAGGTGTAGCAGTGCTTCGGCGGCACCTCGGCGGCCCTGGCTTCTTCATCGGTACCCACGTCGTCCGGCTCAAGGGCCGGGGGGAAGACGTTGGGCGTCGTAAACACCGTCTGGCGGCGCATGGCTCGGATGCCGGTGCCGGAGAGGACCCGCTCTTCACGATCGACACGAGCCGCCTTCCGCTCCTTGGCGGCGGCCTTGACCATCTGGCGGCGGGCCTTGGTGTCGGGATGGTAGACCTGCCCGGCGGCCTGGACCAGCCGGCGGCGCTCCTCGGCGGGGAGCTGGGCCAGCAGGCCGCGGTCGGTGGCCAGGCGTTCAAGGACGAGGGTGGCGGCCCGGATCTCATCGGGAGTGGCCGCCGGGGATGACCCGTCCGGGGCCTGATCTTCAGGGTGTTCCATGGCGGAAAGGCTAATGGGTTGGGCGGGGAGGTCAATGCGGGGCGAGAAGGGAGCAGGGAGAAGCGTTTCGTGGCCAGGGTCGGCCCCTGGTGGGTGGCCCGGCCGATCTACCCGACGTTCCAGAGATCCACGAGTTTCTCCGGGTCTATTCCGGCCCGAATCGTTTGCACATAGGCCACCGCTGTAGCGCCTTCGCCCGAGGAGGTGAGGCGCGCGATCAGGTGACTCTCGGCGCGACGCTGGATGCCATATTCCATGACTGCGAGAGCTTCACGCCGGTTGGTGACGAGAGATCCGGAGTCGCCCAGCAGGAGGTCGCCATCGAGCACGGCCCAGTTGTGCGGCCCGAGAACCGTATCAGCATCAGAGAGCCCGACACCGATGCGCCAGAGCGCATGCTGAATCCGAATCGGTGCCTGCCAGTCGAACTCGAAGTGGCAATGCTGCGTCATGAACCGGTCGGCACGCCGTTGTTTCAGCGCTGGACCTGCATAGCTCCGTACCCCCGCCGGCGTTTCCAGGACGAAATGCCGCCGGGGGATGACCTCGCAGGGGAGCAGGAGATCGCCGTCGGCCAGGGTCTGGACACGCCGGATGGCCCGTAGCATCAATCTGAACGCCCGTATCCGACGGTGTCGCAGGTAGCGTCGAAGGCCCCGTTCAGATGGCTCGTTCAGCCACCGCGTACGGAACAGCGGCTGCACTCGGGTCCACAGGGTGGCTTTTCGCGGATTGGTCGGCCGAAAGGTCGTGAGCGACGGCGCGTGGGGGAGCAAGTCGTCGAAAACGGCAGGCAGCTTCCAAACGAAATGTGGATCGTTCGGATCGCGGAAAACATGCTGCTGGGCCCCTGAGTCCATAAACTCGAGCAGGGGTGGGCGGTGGAACGTTGGACGGTTCAGGTCGCCTCCCTCACCGGCGCCGGCTCGCGCGATGTGTTCAATCGCAGGGTTTCATAAATCGTCTCAAGCTGCCGGAGCTGTCGGTCAGCGGAGTACTGCGAGTACACAAGAGCCTTGCCCTGCTCGCCCATCCGGCGCGCCATGTCCTCATCCTCCAGCAAGCCCTGGATGCGTCCGGCCATTGCAACCCAATCCGCCGGCGGAACCAGCCATCCCGTGCCCCCATCCCGGACCAGCTCCGGCGTGCCCCCTGTTGCCGTCGCCACCACCGGCCTGCCAGCCGCCATCGACTCAAGAATCGCGTTCGAGGAACCTTCGGTGTGCGAGGAGAGAACACTGATGGTGCACAGGTTGAGAAGCGGGCCAACCTCCGGTAGGGATCCCGGGGTGATCACCCGTGGCCGCGGTTGACACGCCGCCACGGCCTGCTCAACTGGCCGGGGGTTTCCCCCCCCTGCCAGAATGAACACGGCGTCGGGGTACGAGCGTGTGACTGCCGAAGCAGCCCGGACAAAGGTGATAAGGTCTTTCCGCTCGTTGTAGAGGTTGGCGAGCATGGCGATGACCGGCGCCGTCACCGGAATGTCCCACTCCCGCCGCAACCGACCCGGTGCACCCGGGTCCGGGCAGGATACCCGGGACGGGAGGATGGCGTTGAACAGCACCATCGCCTTGGCATCACCCACGCCTTCCGCCACCAGGCGGTCCCGGAGAAAAGCGCAGTTCGCGAGGACGGCTGATGCCAACCTGTAGGCCATGTGCTCGACCCGACGTTGGGCCGGGGTAAACACATCCAGTTCTCGCCTCGAGGCGATCCGGACCGGTACCCTGCCGAGTCGAGCAGCACAGATTCCCACCACATTGGTGTAAAAATCATGGGTGTGGACAATATCAATCCTCAACCGCCGGAGGAGATTCGTCAGCCGAAGTATCTGCCGTACCGCCCCGGGTCCGTAGAGATTGCGCAAGGGAAAGCACGGGATGTCGGCGAAGCCAAGCTGCCTGAGGTCGGCCGCGAGGGGGCCTTCGCACTGGAGGGAGGCGACGTGCACGTCCCAGGCGCGGCTGGCACGCAACGCGGCCACCAGCTGGAGCGTTTGTCGTTCCATACCTCCACGTCCGAGGCTGCTGAACAGCTGCAGGACTCTCGGGATTTCGCCGAGAGGCGGCATCACACGGGCCCTCGATCGGGCCGAGCCATGACCGGGTCTGCTGGAGCGTGATTGGGGCTAGCCATCAACCGCCTCGCCCGGGATCACTGGGAGGGTGCGGGAGCTGGTGGGGAGCCTGGCGTCGGCGGCGGCCGCAGGCCGTGGGATCGAATAGCGGAGCAGGCTCGGCAGATGCTTCTGGACACGCACTTCGTAATGGCAGTGGCAGTTGGGGCATCGCAGCGCGCAGCTATCCTGCGCAAACGCCTGGTGCGCCGGGGTGAAGAGCATATCGCGAAGCCGGGTCTGGTGGAGGTTGCCGAGCCGATAGGTGACGTAGCATTGCTGCACGGTTCCATCGGCTCCAACCCACATCATCTGGTGGCTGTCACACGGGATGCGCATGTTTGCGCCCTTGACCAGCCAGTCTGGTATCGAGCGCATGCCCGCCACGCTCTGGTTGAACCGCTCGGGGGTGCGGCGGCGCAGGCGCAGTAATTCGGCAAGGACCAGCTCAATGGCTGGCCGGTCCTCGGCTCGGAACTGGAGCTGGCGGTCTGGGCCTTCGGTAAAATATGGCAGCGAATAGTGGATCAGGTCCACCTGCAGTTTCGCGTCGTATCGCTCCGCGAAGGCCACGGCCCGCCTGAGCGCCTCGATGTTGCACGAGGGTCGCATGAGCAGCCAGTTGATCCGCAGGCGGATCTCACTGCCGTACCGGTCACGCAGGTACGCGATACCGGCCTCCAGCTGGTCGAACCGCTCCCGTCGCTGGACATAGGCATCGTAGTGAAGTCCCGTGCCGTAATAGCCGATGTTGATCGTTCGCAGTCCTGCGTCGTACAGGGCATCAACGCGTTGCTTCAGCAGGGAACCGTTCGTGGTGAGATACGCCCCGAGCCCGATGCTGCGCGCATGGGCCACCATCTTCGGCAGGTCCCGATGCAACAGCGGTTCGCCGCCGTAGAATCGGACATCCCAGAATCCTGCCGCCTTGGCATCATCGAGCAAGTCTTTGACAATCGGCCAGGGAAGTTCACTGCCGGGCATAAAGTCCCGCCCATACTTGCAGCCGAGGCAGCGCATGTTGCAGTGCGCCGTGATGGCCACTTCCAGATTGCGCGGGTCTGGCTTGACCACCTGCGGGAACATCGGCGCGATCGCGTGTCGGACGCGCTCCACCAGCAGATCGCTGCGGATCAGGGCTTTCCACAGCGTGGGCCAGTGCAACAGATGGGGGCGCAACCGGTTACGCAAGGCAGATCGAAGTGACATCGGGGTTACCCGGGTAACGGTCTGGTGCGGCGTCCGCCGCGCAAGACCATGACGGAAACGGCCATGAGGACGCCGGCGGTGCTTGGCGTAAATTGTTTCATCTGGGGTGGCCCCTTCTCACGGTATTTGTCAGGCCCATCCCTGCTCGGCCAATCAACCCTCCCACACCCGCCACCAACACGCCCACTACCCCGGCGATCACCAGCTCGAACGGCCAGAGGTTGTGTGACGTGGGGTCATCGGCCACCTCCACGATCACACGAAACAGCACCGCGGCCGGGACTGTGGTGGCCAGGATACCGGTGGCCATGCCCAGGGATAGACGCCGGCTGGCCACCAGGAACAGCGCGAAGCCACCAACCACCAGCAGGCCAAGCGTCGGCAGCGCGTTGGGCAGGTTCACGCCGGCGTAGGGCAGGCTCCAGTAGGGGAGCCCCACCGCCAGGAATGCCACCAGCCAGGTCACAACAACCATCAGGTTGCTTCGCATGGGCCACCCCGCGCCATGGCTTCGATCAGGGACCGGCACTCCGCCGGTCCTGTTGGTCCGCTCAGTGCGCCATGGAACCAGTGGCGCTCCCAGCCCGGAAGATTCCCACCGCGCCCTTGGTGGCATCCGCGAACGCGTGGCTCACAAACGGGTAGAGGCCGTCCTCCACCAGTCTGAAGTCGAAGACCGCGCCACCGCCCACCGGCACGTTCCAGGTCTGCACGCCCTGGAGCGGACTGCCGAAGCCATCAGCATAAACGCGGTCGAAGATGGCGCCCACCACATGGAAGGCGCTGACCCGGTTCGGGCCGGCGTTGACGATGAACACACGCAGCGGGGCGCCCACGTCGACCTGGATCGGGTACGTGGCGTACCGGGACCCGATCCCGTTGAAGACCACGTGGTCGGGCGCCGCATTCAGCACCTTGTCCCACGCCATGCCGCGCAGGGAGTCCGGGCCGGCCGCCGCGCCCACGTAGAACTCACTCTGCACCAGCACGAACTCGCGGGCGGCGGGGCGCGGCGTGCGCGGGTCCACGATCAGCGCACCATACATCCCGTTGGCGATGTGGGCGGCGACCGGGGCCGTCCCGCAATGGTACATGAAGGCGCCGGGCACCCGCGCCACGAACTGGAAGCTGATGCTGTCGCCCGGCATGACGTTGCGGTAGGCCCGGTCCGGCGCGATCTCGGCGGCGTGAAAATCCATCGAGTGCGGCATGGTGGACACGTTCACCAGGGTGAAATCCACGGTGTCGCCCACCGTGACCCGGACCACTGGGCCGGGAATGATCGAGTCAAAGGTCCACCCGTCATAGAACACGCCCGGGGTGACCTCATGACGGACATGTGAGGTCGTCATCCGGACCTGATGCCGGCGCGACGTGCTCCGGGGCGGGGCATCGGGTGCTTCCTCGGGCACCATCACCGTCCCGACCGGCGCTTCGCCGTGAGACATCTCCGCCGGGGATGTGGCGGTCGGCTCGGCCGTGGCCGCAGCGGTCGGATCAGCCGGAGGTGCCGACGGCTGGCAGGCGGCGAGGACGGTCAGGAGGGACGCCGCGAGCAGTACCGGGACACGCATTGGTTTGTCCTTGCAGGAGTCGGCAGGGCATGAAGGTGTATTCATGATAGCCGGGTCCCGCCCATCCTGCCCACCCTGCCCGTCCGTGCGGGCAAGGGCTGACCATCCCTCGCCTTGCTCGGGACAGGCTGGTCAGCCCCTACTTATCCCACCACATCACCGGCGCCGGCGCCGGATGGTTCCCGAGCTGCTCCAGCGTCTCGGCGTTGTAGAGTCGGCCGTTGATCATGACATGGCTGATGCTGGTGCTGTTCCGGATGTTCTCCAGCGGGTTCTGCTCCAGCACGATCAGGTCCGCCAGCTTCCCCGACTGCAACGAGCCGATGTCCTGATCGAGGCCCAGCATCCAGGCGCCGTTCCAGGTGGCGGCCCGCAGCGCCTCGTGGTTGGTCATGCCACCCTGTTGCAGCATCCACAGCTCCCAGTGCACGCCGAGCCCCTGGAGCTGGCCGTGGGCGCCGAGCGCGACCTTCACCCCGCTGTCGAGCAGCGACTTGGCCGCCCGTGAGGTGCCCTGGTAGGAATAGTCGTCCTCCGCGCCAATCTCCCGGCGGCGGGAGCGGGATTCGAGCGAACCCGGCTGGTTGTACCGTGCCAGCCGCTGGTTGCGCCAGACCTCGTCGTGGGCATACCAGTAGTACTCGCCGCTGTTGCCGCCGTAGTTGACGATCAGGGTCGGGACATACGCTACCCGGCTCGCGCCATAGACCCGGAGGATGTCGTTGTAGAGCGGCCAGACCGGGATGTTGTGCTCCACCGAGGTATGGCCATCCAGCACATGCGTCATATTGAAGAAGAAGGTGCTGCCGCCTTCCGGCACCACCATCATCTCCAGCTGGCGAGCGGCCTCGATGATCTGCTGGCGGGCATCGCGGCGGGGCTGGTTGTAGCTCTTCACGCTGAAGGCGCCGACGGCCTTCATCCGCCGCAGGTGCGTCAACGCATCGTCGAACGACTGGGTGATCGCCTTGGCGCCACCCTCGGCGCCGTAGAGGATCGTGCCGGTGGAATAGACCCGGGGCGCCGTGATCATCCCGGCCTTGATCATCTCCGACGCGCTGAAGATCATGTCGGTGTTGTTGGACGGGTCGTGCATGGTCGTCACGCCGAACGCCAGGTTGGCCAGCAGGCCGGGGTGGTCGCGCGGGGTGATGCCGTTGGAGCCCATCCCGCCGTGGGCGTGGGCGTCCACGAATCCCGGCATGATCCAGCGACCGGTGACATCCACGGTGCGCGTGCCAGCCGGGATCGTGACGGATGCCGCGCTCCCGATCGTGGTGATCCGGTTGTTCTCCACCAGCACGACGCTGTTGGGGATCACCTCGTCCCCATTCATGGTGATGGCGGTGGCGCCGACGAGCGCGATCCGCCCGCTTGGCCGGTCGGTCGTGGCCCGGAAGCCGATCGGGGTGCCCGCCGCCTCGGGCTCGCGGCGCACCGTCGTGGTGTCGTCCGTCTCGAAGGCAAAGGTCTGCGACAGATCCCGCTGGAAGAGTTCCGCACCAAGCGACCAGTAGATCCGGCGGGAATCCGCGGACCAGTGCACCTCGTTGCCGGCGTCACGGGAAATCCGCCGTATCGTGACCTCACTGCTGGTCGGCCCGACCGCCACGGCCGAGCCGGTCAGCGGCAGCGGCGCCACGTAGGCGTTGAACCGCTCCACCCACGCCACGTAGCGCCCGTCCGGGGATGGGGCGAACTCGCTGCCATGTTCGGCGGTGACGTGCACTCGCCGGTCACCGCCGTTGAGGTCCACGGTGTAGAGCGCCGCGCGGCCGCCCTCCTGGCCCTGCAGGAAGAGCCGGTCACCCGCGGCGTTGAAGCGCGGATTGTTGCCGGCGCGGGTGACGAGGCGCGGCGTGCCGCCGGTGGCGGCCACGACGTAGACACCCTGTTCGCGGCTGTGCGTGTTGCCGCGCAGCCCGTCGCCGCCGGTGCGGCGATATACCACCTGCTGGCCATCGGGCGAGAACTGCGGGGTGATGTAGTGGCCCAGCTCTGTGGTGAGCCGCCGCGCGCCGCGGCCGTCAAGCCCGACGGTGCGGATGGCGCCGAGTGAGTCGGTGTCCCAGGTGGCATACACGAGAGAGCGGCCGTCGGGCGACCAGCTTGGGAACAGCTCACGTTCGGAGCCGCCGGTCGTGACCCGGCGCGGGGTGCCGTTGGGCAGGTCCTTCACGTACAGCTTGCCGAGCGCGGTGTAGACCACGCGGCGCTGGTCTGGGCTGACGGCCATGAAGCGCAGCATCTTCACGTCGAACTGGTCGGGCGCCACCTCCTGCCGGAACCGCACCGCCTCGGTCAGGGTCTGCTTTACCGTGGCCGTGAAGGGGATTTCCGTTGGCGTGCCTGTCGTAGCGTCCAGTCGCCAGAGCTTGCCCTGCGCCCAGAGGACGATCTGGCGGCTGTCCGGGGTCCAGGCGAAGCCGCTGTAGGTGCCGAAGATTGCCCAGGCTTCCTGCTGGTCGTGGCTCAGGCCGTCCCAGAGCGGCCGGTCGCGGCCGCTCGTCATGTCGTGCAGGAAGAGCACGCTCTTGTCCTGCACTCGGCGCACGAAGGCAATGGTGTTGCCGTCGGGCGAGGGGACCGGCCGGAGCGAGCCGCCGTTGCCGCTGATCCAGGTGGTGCGCTCGCCGGTCTGGCGGTCGAGGCGCTGGATGGCATAGACCACGCCATGTGGGTTGCGATTGTACTGGAAGCCGCCGCCCGGTGAGACATCCTCGCTGAAGTAGAGATAGCGCCCGTCGGGGCTCAGCGCCGGTTCGGTGGCGTTCTGCTCCCAGTTGCGCCGGTCAGTGAGCTTGAGCCCGCCCCCACCGCCGATGTGCCAGATCCACATCTCGCCGGCACCCAGCGAGCGGGTGTTGCGGAAGTGCTTGCGGCCGATGAGGTACTGGCCGTCGGGGGTCCAGGCAGGGTTGGAAACCTGCCGCTCGCGTTCGCGGCTCACCTGGCGGAGGTCGGTGCCATCGGCGCGCATCGTCCAGAGGTTCTCGATACCGTCGCGGTCGCTGGTAAAGGCAATACGACTGCCGTCGGGGCTCCACTTGGGCATCGTCTCATACGCCTGCCCGCCGAGGATCAGGGTGGCCCGCCCGCCGGCGATCGGCATGGTGTAGATGTCGCCGACCAGGTCGAAGACCAGCATCCGCCCGTCGGGGGAGACATCCACGCTCATCCAGGTCCCCTCGCTGGTCTCGAACTCGACCACGCTGGTTGGCCCGTGCGCGGCCGAGACGTCCCAGCGGGCGGGCACGGTCGGGGAGGCGGTGCGGGTGGTGTCCTGTGCGGCGAGGGTGACGGGGGCAAGGCAGAGCAGGGCGGCGATCGGCTTCAGCATTGGGCAGTCACGGGCTGGGGTCGGAGGGAGGGGCGATATTCTCCAAGTATAGGTGGCGGGAGCTGGCGAACGCCACTCCGAATGGACTCGGCTGCCGACGGGTTGTCCCAGGGGTTATGGTGGCCGTTCGGGTACGGCCTTCCCCTCGACGGCGTGGGGCCGCGTGAGTGGGTTGTAGCGCTCCTCCCACACAACGCGAAAGTTCCTGTTGCCTGGCCGCGTCATGGGGTACTTTTCGTATATCTAACACCTTGTCATACAAGAATGTAAGACAAGCATAAGCCAGGTACGAAAGTTGCTGTTTAATTTTCTTTCATATCAAGTATCAGTCACTTTGCCTTAGCACCCAGAAGTTCGTCGCCAGATGCAGGGACTTGTTCTGCTACCCCAACTCGCCGGAGTGAGACACCATGAAGAAACGTTTCGTCGCCCCGAAGTTCGTCGAAGAGGCCTCCCTGGCGGGGCTGACGCTTGGCACTACGCAGGTTTCGGGCGGTGGCGGACCTCTCTCGCTCTCCTCCTCAGACGATTGAGAACCTGAGCTGCCGTCGGGAAAGATGGTGCCCTAGGCTTCATCTGGATCGAAGGACTCGACGCCGGACCCTCACCCGAGGGTCCGGCGTCTGGTTTTCGGAGAACGATCCTCCACACCCCTCACACCAGGATTGGGCCCGTCGCAGCGGCGGCCGTGCGGCCGGCACCCGGGTTTGTTGGCGGTTCTTGCCACAGGAGTGGGACAACGTGAACGCAGTCGACAACTCACAGGCCCAGGGACGTTTTCGGGTCCACTGTCAGGACCGAGAGGCCCGGCTGGCCATCAGCCGGTGGCTCGAAGAGAGTCGCCTGCCATGGCCGGGCGAACTCGATCTCACGGTGCACAAGGTTGCCGAAGTGCCCCAGGTACCTGACGACCGTGAGGCGCACGCCATCGGGAGCGTCACCATCCAGGCGGGTCCTCCCGCTGGGACCGTCCACCTGGCGTGGCGCAAGGCGCCTGCCGTGGCAGTCATCCACCCCACCCAGCCGAGGGCCGAACTCTGGCTGACGCCGAGCGTATTCGAGCCCTTCGCCAGGGCGGTACGGTCCTTCCTCCTGGTGGTGCTGGTCTTCCTCCTTCGCCGTGTGGGGTGGCACCATGTGCACGGAGCCGCGCTCATTGATCTGACGGGCGCGGGTTGGCTCCTGGTGGCCAAAACTCAGAGTGGCAAGTCCACCACCACCACCGTACTGGCCTCCCTGGGTTGGCAGGTTGCCACTGATGATATTGGTTTCATGGTCGAGCACGGGGGACGGGTGCAGATTGCTGGCTTTCGGGAACCGATTGCGCTCCGGCGCGCAAGCGCGGACCTGCTCCAACCTCGCGGTGGTGTCGAGGACACGGCCCGGGCCCGGCGCTTGATGTGGCCGGAGGAGGCCGGCGGCGGCTGGGTGCCCTTCGTGGTGCCGGAGCGCTTGCTCTTCCCCAGTGTCGGGGACACCACGACGGCCAGCCTGGTGCCCGTAGCCGACGCCGTGACCAGGGTGCTCCGTTCGTCGGCGTGGCTGCTCTTTGAGCCCTTGCGGGGGCAGGAGCACCTGGACAGACTGGCACAATTGGCGACTCAATGCCGCTGCTATGCGGTGACGGTCGGTCCCGACCTGATCCAGGATCCCACCTTGCTTGAGGCCCGCATCCATGCCGCCGACCTATCTCAGGCACCCTGACCTGCGTCTCACCCCCTTGGGTGACGAAGGAGTGGCACTGCATGTCGGCGCGCGGCGCTACTTCACCATCAACCAGACGGGGCTGACCCTCCTTCAGGCCCTCGAGTCGCCGACGTCATTTGAGGAGCTGGTGAACCGGATCCTTGGGGAATACGATGTCAGCCGCGAGGAGGCCGAACGCACCACCCGGGAGTTCGTGGATCGGTGCCTGGAGGCGAAGCTGGTGGAGTGTCGTGAGTGAGCCGGAAGCCATCGCTGGACCGCAGGGCCCGGATCAAGGCGGACAGTCCGACGTTTCCAGCGCCGGGGCCGCCGGCGCGGACATGGTGACCCTGGAATTCCACGTCGGCCCGTCCCCTCGCGGCTGCCGACTCCAGCTCCCGGTAGCCCCGGCATGAAGGCCTACCGCTACGTCCTGACACTCTTTCGGCTCGACCGGGGCCTGTTGTTCCGCTTTGCGTTCACGTCGCTCGGCCAATCCGCCACCAGCCTTGCCGTGATCCTGCTGCTGCGAGACTTCCTCTCTGGCATCCTGACGGGTGGCATGGAGACGCCGGCCTGGGCCACGGTGCTCGGCCCTGAGCGCGGGCTCTGGGTCATGGCCGGCCTGCTCTGGTTGACCTTTCTCTCCGGCACGCTGCTCTCGCTCGACAACCAGGTCACCCAGCAGCGGATGGTGAAGGCCCTCGAGATGGGGCTCATCGAGCGCATGGTCCGGCACCTGCTGGGGATGTCGGTGGCGTACTTCGAACGGCAGAGCCACGGCGATATCCTCCAGGCGGTCCGGTCGGATGTCGCCGAGTTGCGCTCGGTGATCTTCGGGTTGGCCAAGCTGGTCCTCGATGGTGTCACGGCAGGAGGACTGCTGCTCGCGGCGTACCTGTTGAGTCCCAGACTCACCTTTTGGGCGTTGATCGCCATGCCCCTGGCGGTCGTACCGGTCGTGGTGATGGCGCGCCGGGTCCTGGCGCAGGCCCGCACGATTCGGAAGACCGGTTACGTCCTCGTGGATGCCGTCCTGCAGCTGCTCCACGGCATCCGGCTGATCAAGGTCTTCCGGGCGGAGGAGACCGAGCTCTCCACCACGCTCGAGAAGAGTCTGCAGTACTTTGACGAGCGTATCGCCATGGTCCGGACCAAGGCGCTTGGCAATGCGATCCTGGACATGATTGCCCGGACCGGAATTGTGGTCGTGGTGGTCCTCGGGGGGTTCGACGTGATGGCGGGCAGGCTGGACTGGCCGACCCTGCTGGCTTTCGTGTTCGCGGCCCGGGCCCTTCACGGCCCGCTCAACAGCCTGAGCCAGAGCGTGGTGATGCTTGCCACCCATGGCGCCTCGGCGGAGCGGGTCGCGGACTTTCTGCAGCACGCCCCGGACGTGCCAGACCCGGCTGAGCCCGTTCCCATTGCCACCGCACCGCAGGTCATCACCGCCGAGCGGCTGGACTTCGGGTATCCGGGAGCCGACCGGCTGGTGCTCGAAGACATCTCGTTCACGATGCGGGCTGGCGAGACGCTCGGCATCGTGGGTCCCTCGGGCGCCGGGAAGTCGACCCTTCTGGGGTTGGTCGCGCGCTTCTTCGACCCGATTGTCGGCAGCATCGCCCTGGATGGCGTGGACCTGCGCCGAGTCCGGCTGGCGGACCTCTATGACCGGATCGCCATCGTCACGCAGACGCCATTCCTCTTCGCGACCACGATTCGCGAGAATATCAGGTGTGGGCGTCCGAGCGCATCGGATGCGGAGGTAGAAGCGGCGGCCCGCGTCGTGGGTTTGCACGAGGAGATCCTGCAGGCCGCCCAGGGTTACGACACACCGGTGGGCCTCGGGGGGACGCCGCTATCCGGGGGCCAGGCGCAACGGGTGAATGTGGCGAGGGCCCTCCTCAAGAATCCCGCCATCTTGCTGCTTGACGAAGCGACCAGCAGCCTGGACTCGGTGGCGGAACTCAAGGTGCAGGAGGCGCTCGAGCGGCTGATGGTGGGCCGGACAACCCTGGTCATCGCCCACCGACTGAGCACGTTGCGTCACGCCGACCGGATCCTGGTGCTCGAGGCGGGACGAGTGGTGGGGCTCGGGCCCCACCTGGACCTCCTGGAGACCTGTCCGGTCTACCGAAGGATGTGGGAGCTGCAATTGCTGGAGCCGCCGCGGGCGCGCTCAGGAGGGAGCGATCGGGGTCCGCCCATGGGTGTGGCTGACGAGATGTCGGACACCATTCAACCCCCATTCGCAGGGCTCTAGCTTCCGGAGCCGCTCGCTGCCGCGAGTTGCCTGGCTTTCCGAGACTGGTACCAGGACTTCCGCCGTACCCTCCCGGCGACCCTCACCCCCGCACCGCCGCCTGCGCAATGCCGCGCAACATGCCACTGAACACCAGCCCGTGGAGCGGATAGACGCTGTACCAGTAGAGCCGGCCCGCCAACCCCACCGGGTCGAAGCTGGCGGTCTGGCGGATTGTGCTCCCCGAGCCATCCTCCAGCGGCGTCACCTCGAACTCCAGCCACGCCCGCCCCGGCAGCCGCATCTCGGCGGCCAGGCGCAGGAGCCGCCCGGGCTCGAACGCCTCGACGCGCCAGAAGTCGAGGGCATCACCCACCCGCAGGTCCTCGGGAGAGGGCCGCCCGCGGCGAATCCCCACGCCACCCACCAGCAAGTCCAGAAAGCCCCGCGCCCTCCAGAGCCAGTTGAAGGCGTAGTAGCCGGTGCTTCCGCCGATCCGCTGGATCGGCCGGAACGCCTGCCTGGGCGCCACCGCTACCGTCCGTGTGCGTGAATCCACCAGGCGCGAACCGAACTGCACCCCGCCCCATGACCGGGGCTCCCCCGCGGCCGAGAGCGCGTCGGACCAGCGTGTCGCCGCAAACTCCCGGTCTTCGTACGCCAGTGCACGCTGCACCGCTGCCCGGATCCCCATCGGGCGGATCGGGAACACCTTGAGGGCGGCGTCATCCTCCACCGTGGTGGAATGCACGATGCTCTCGATGAGCTTGCGGCCAATCCGCGCATAGAGCGGCGTCACCAGGCCAAGCCAGAGGCTGCTCAGGTACGGCGTCAGCACCGGCACCGCGATCATCCGGCGGCGAAACCCGCGCTGCCTGGCATACTCCTGCATGATCTCGGCGTACGAGACCCGGTCGGCGCCACCGATCTCGTAGATCCGGCAGGCGCCGTTTGGCAGCCGAAGTGCGGCGAGCAGGTAGGCGAGCAGGTCGTCAATGGCGATCGGTTGGGCCGGCACCTTGACCCAGCGCGGGGCGACAATGATCGGCAGCCGCTCCACCAGCGAGCGGATCATCTCGAACGAGAGGCTGCCCGAGCCGATCACGATCGAGGCGCGAAACTCCAGCACCGAAATCCCCGACTGTCGCAGGATCTCGCCGACTTCCTGCCGGCTGCGCAGGTGCGCCGAGAGCGATTCCTCCTCGCGGCCGAGCCCGCCGAGGTAGATGATCCGGCCGACCCCGGCGGCGCGGGCAGCGTTGCCGAAGTTCTCTGCGGCGGTGCGGTCGGCCTCTTCGAACGAGCCGGTGGCGCCCATCGAATGCACGAGGTAGTACGCCACGTCCACATCGCGCATCGCCGCATCGAGGCTGGCCCGGTCCAGCACATCTCCGGTGACGATCTCGGTGGCTGGTTCGACCCGGCCTGCGAGTGCCTCAGGCCGCCGCGCCAGGCAGCGGACCTGGTGGCCGGCCTGCTCCAGCAATGGCAGCAGCCGCCCGCCGACGTACCCGGTGGCGCCGGTGAGGAGGACGCGGGGCGGGGCATCCGTCGCGGCCGAATCTGCGGTGGGGCTCACCCCCAGAGCTGCTTGAAGACGCGCACAGCATTGCCACCCAGGATCAGGCGAATGGTTCCATCCGAGTAGCCGCGGCGCACGAAGGCCTCGGTCAGGTCGAACATCCGGCGGTTGTGCCCGAGCCCATCCACGTGCACGCCACCATTCTCCGCGTAGTACGCCCCGTACCGGTCGAAGTTGGGCTGGTTTGCGATGGCGGGGGATGTCCCGGTGGCCGGGATCGGGCTGCCCAGGCCATTGATGTCCAGGTCCGACCCGATCGCCACATGCTCGGCGCCCACCAGCCGGATGACATGGTCGAAGTGATCGACGACATGCTCCACCGTCACCGGGGGTTCGGGCCGGATCATGAAGCGGATGCACGCCATGCCCATCACGCCGCCGGTGGCGGCAAGCTTCTGGATCATCTCGTCGGTCTTGTTGCGGGTGTAGCCCGGCATCAGTGCCCGGCAGGCGGCATGGGTAAAGAGGGCGGGGCGCTTCGCCGCCGCCAGGGCGTCCAGCGTGGTGCGGTCGGCGCAGTGGGAGAGGTCCACCGCCATCCCCACCTCTTCCATCCGCTCCACCATCTGGTGTCCGAAGACCGACAGCCCCCCGTCATTGTGCTCCAGGAAGCCGGCGCCGATTCGGTTCTGGAAGTTGTAGGTCAGTTGCGCAATGCGCTGGCCCAGGGCAAAGAAGGTGTTGACGTCATCCAGGCTCCGGAAGTGATCAGCGTTCTGGGTGGTCATCATGATGCCGACCTTGCCCGAGTTCACGACCTCGTCGAGGTGGCCGGGCCGGTCCACTCGCATGAACCAGTTGCTGTAGGCCGCGATGAACCCGTTCCACTCCGCCAGGAAGATGAGCATCCCTTCGTAGTTGCTCGCGCCGCGGCCGAGGGCCAGCACATTCACGCCCGAATCGCGGTACGCCGCCCAGTGTGCCTCCGTGAAAGCGCCGGGCTCCCGAAGCCAGCGGGTGGGCAGCGGCAGGCCCTCCTGCCGGAAATCCGGAAAGGCGAACTGGCAGAGCAGATCCACCACCGGCGATTCCTGGATCAGCCGGATGGTGCGGGCCGAGTACTCGGTGGGCGAGTCGGCGAAGAGCTGGAAGCGGCCCCGCAGGATGGCCGGGGCGCCCGCCACGACGGCGGTTGCGGTGGTCAGGGCCTGCAGGGCGGAGCGTCGCGAGATGGGCGTGGGCATGATGGGTCCCGGCGGCGGTCAGGGCGCGCCGATCGTCCGGTTGACGATGGTGATCGGCGTGGGGTAGGTGATGTTGCCGAGTGGCGTCGTGATCGTCGGAATGGCCCGCAGGGTGACCCGCGTCGGGTCCGCCTCCAGCCCCACCAGCGAGGCGACCAGGTCCACGAGCTCCTCGGCGGGCCCGTCGAAGAACTCCAGCACATTGAGGCGCATCCGGATCGGGATCACCGCCTTCGCACCCGCGGGCATGGTCACCGAGGAGTCCACGATGCCGTGGATCGTCTCCTTGTCATTGAGGTAGAGCGTCCACGCCAGCCGGGTCATGGTGGCGGCCGTCTGGTTGTCGGCGGGGTTCAGGGCTCCCACGTCCACCTGGAAATCGAGCGGGAGCTCATTGCGGCCGAGCGCCAGGGCGATCCGCGCCAGGTCCAGCGTGGAGAGATCGCGGTAGGAGCGCACTCGGCTGATGTCCACACCGGCGAGCCGCCCGTTGCGGACACCCTCGAGCGCAAATTCCACGTGGCGGAGCGCCAGCACCTGCTGGAGGGCGGCGCAGCCCACCGCGCCGAGCAGCAGGAGGGGAATGGCAAAGCGCAGTCTGGGCATGGCTGGTGCTCCCGGAGTGAGTGTACGGCTTCAACCTAGATCCCCGCCTGGATTCCCGCCAGCAGGCCAGAGCCGAGCCCACTGGAAGATCAACCACCTGTCCATTTCAATCGTTCGGTGTAGTCCCCACATCTGCCTGTGTCCTGCTGCCCGCGACCGGTCGTCTGTTGATATTGGAGGAGTCAGCATGTCGCAGGCCCCGAGTTCACGATGACCGCTCGCCCCCGGCAGCACCTCGACGTGTATCGTCGCAAGCGAGACTTCACCCGGACGGCTGAGCCGGCCGGTGGCCCCGCGGCCGTGCCTGCGGGGCAGCGCTATGTCATGCACAAGCATGCCGCCAGCCATGACCATTTTGACCTGCGTCTGGAACGTGACGGAGCCCTGATGAGCTGGGCCCTCCCGAAGGGGCCGAGCCTGGCGTCGGGTGAGAAGCGACTGGCGGTTGAGGTGGAGGATCACCCCCTCGAGTACGGGGATTTTGAGGGGACCATCCCCAAGGGCCAGTATGGTGGCGGGACCGTGATGCTGTGGGACACCGGAACCTGGGAGGTGACAGGCAAGAACAGCGCTGACCACATCGACCTCGCCCTGCACGGCCAGAAACTGACGGGCAACTGGACCCTCGTGCGCACCCGGCCCAAGCCCGGCAAACCCCGGCGGAACTGGCTCATGATCCGGCGGGGTCGTGGGACGATCAGTGCACGCCGCGCCCATCAACGCAGCGTGGCCAGCGGCCGCACCATGGCCGAGATCGCTCGCGGGGCTCCCGCAGTGACGGGGCAGCCTGCGGAATCGCGGGCGGCCTCCGAGATTGCTGGCGCACGACGGCGCGCCATGCCCACGGGGTTGGCCCCCCAACTGGCCACATTGGCTGCCGCCGTGCCGGACGACGATGGCTGGATCTACGAGATCAAGTACGATGGCTATCGCCTCCTGGCCCACCTCGACCGCGGATCGGTCCGGCTGCTGTCGCGCAATGGGCTGGACTGGAGCCGTCGCTTCCCCGCGCAGGTGGCGGCCCTGAAGGGCCTGCCAGTCGAGCGCGCGATCCTCGATGGCGAGATGGTCGCTCTGACCAGTGACGGGACCTCCAGCTTCGGGGAGCTGCAGGAGGCCCTGAGCGCTGGCCGGACCACGCATCTGGTCTTCCAGCTCTTCGATCTTCCCTACCTCAACGGATATGACCTCACCGCCTCACCCCTGGTGGAGCGGAAACGCGCGCTTCGGTCGGCGCTCGACTCTGTTGCGCTCGTCCCGGCTGGCGTGTTGCGGTACTCCGACCATGTGGTGGGCCAGGGCCCGGCATTCCTCGAGCGCGCATGCGAGCTGGGGCTCGAAGGCATCATCGCCAAGCGGGCGGATGCATCCTATGTGAGCCGGCGCACCACGACCTGGCACAAGATCAAGTGCACGCGCCACGCCGAATTCGTGGTGGGTGGCTACACCGCACCCACCGGCGCCCGCCAGGGCTTTGGCTCCCTGCTGCTCGGGGCCCACGAGGGCGGAGAGTTCCGTTACGCGGGCCGGGTGGGCACCGGCTTCAGCGACCGCCAGTTGACAGCGATGCATCGCGTGCTCCGGAAGGCGACGGTGGACGCCTCCCCCTTCAGCGATGCCGTGCCGAACGCCCGCGGTGCCACCTGGGTGCAACCGGCGCTGGTGGTCGAGGTGGAGTACGCCGAGCGCACCCGCGAGGGGCGGCTCCGTCATCCAACGTTCCGCGGCATCCGCGAAGATCGGAACCCCGACGAGATCACCATGACCGAACCGGCTGTGTCCAAACCCCCGGCGGCTGCATCAGATCCCTCGCCCACCGCCGGGTCTCGTGCGTCGAGCCACGGCGCTGGGCCGTCCGTCGAGGGGGTCAGGATCTCGAACCCCGACCGCGTGGTCTACCCGGGTCAGGGCGTCACCAAGCTGGCCCTGGCAGAGTTCTACGCGGAGATTCAGGATTGGCTGATGCCCTGGATGGCCAATCGCCTGCTGTCGCTGGTGCGATGCCCCGAAGGGCGCACCAGGTCCTGTTTCTACCAGAAGCACCTTGCTGATCGCCAGGCCCCCAAGGTGCCTCGGCAGCGTTTCCGGGAGAGCAAGGGAGTCACCGAATACGTCCATGTGCAGTCGATTGCCCACGTCATTGCCCTGGTCCAGGCCGGCGTCCTGGAGTTTCACGTCTTTGGAAGCCAGGTCAAGGATGTCGAGCATCCGGATCTTCTGGTGTTCGACCTCGACCCCTCCCCAGGAGTCCCCTGGGGCACCGTGCTCCGGACGGCGCGCGAACTGAAAGAGCGGCTGAGCGGCCTCGGACTGCCGCCATTCCTCCGAACCACCGGTGGCAAGGGGCTGCACCTGGTGGTCCCGATCCGGCCCGCTGCGGACTGGACCGAGGCCAAGGCGTTCGCCAAAGCGGTCGCCGCGCAGCACGCAGCGGATGATCCGAAGCACCTGACGGCGACGCTCTCACGGGCCAAGCGCAAGGGCAAGATCTACATCGACTACCTCCGCAACGGCCGGGGCGCCACGTCGATCGCCTCGTATTCGACCCGGGCCCGTCCGGGCGCGCCCGTGGCGGTGCCGATCCGGTGGTCCGAGCTGACCACCCGGCTGCGGCCGGACCGCTACACGATTGGCAACCTGCGGCGGCGGCTGGGCGCGCTGAAGACGGACCTATGGGAGGGGTTCTACGAGGACCGTCCCGCCATTTCCGCACGGATGCGCAAGGCGGTGGGACTTTCATGACTGCAATCGGAGGTGTGTGATGGCTGCCCGGGCAATGTGGAAGGGCGTGATCCAATGCGCCGACGTGGAAATTCCGGTCAAGCTGTACGCGGCCGTGGAAGATCAGCGCGTTCCGTTCCGGATGCTGAACCGGAAGGATCAATCGCCCGTGCGGCAGTCCATGGTGCACCCGGTGACCGGCAAGACCGTGCCGCATGAGCGCACCCGGCGCGCGTATATCGCCGAGTCGGGGCACCGGGTCATCCTGAGCGCGGCGGAACTCAAGGCGCTGGAACCTGAGGAGTCCCGGGACATCGAGATTCTTGCGTTCGTGCCGCCGGCGGAACTCGATCATCGCTGGTACGAACGCCCCTACTACCTCGGCCCCGATGCCAGCAGCAAGCAATACTTTGCGCTGACCGAAGCGCTTGAGAAGAGCGGCCTCGAAGGCGTGGCACGCTGGGTGATGCGGGGGCGGCAGTATCGGGGGGCGCTCCGGCTCCACGAGGGCTACCCGGTGCTGATGTCGCTCCGGAATGCCGCGGAAGTGATTCCCGCCGACGCCCTCCCGGCGCCGGGGGGACCGGCGCTGGATGCGCGGGAGCTGGACATGGCCCGGCAGTTGATCGGCATGCTGTCGGCGGACCTGGACCTTTCCGCCTATCACGACGAGTATCGCGGCCGAGTCGAGGAGCTCCTGCAGACGAAGGCCCGGGGCGGACGGCTCAAGCTGGTCAAGCCGCGGCGCAAGGCCCCGATCGACGACCTTTCCCAAGCCCTTCAGGCCAGCCTGAAGGCGGCGCGCAAAGCGGCCTGAGGCAGCCATGCCAAGGAAAAAAGCAGCCGACGCCGACACCGCGGAGCAGGAACTGCCGACGGCCTTCTGGTCTGGCGTCATCACCTTCGGGCTGGTGAGCGTGCCGGTCAGCCTCTTTGCCGCGAGCCGGGACAACACTCCACGCCTGCGCATGGTCGATGAAGGGGGGACTCCGCTGCGTCGCCGGTACTTCAGTGAATCGGGCCGGAAGCCATTGGAGAGCGGGGACATCGCCCGCGGGTACGAGACTGAATCCGGCCGGTTTGTGGTGGTGGAGGACGAGGAGCTGGCTGCCCTGGAGCCGGAGAAGTCCCGGGAAATCGACCTGACGCGATTCGTGCCCGTGCACGACCTGAGCCCGGTGCACTTCGAGAAACCCTATGTCCTGGTGCCCGATGGGCGCTCCAACAAGGCCTATCGGCTCCTGGCGCGGACCCTGGAGGAGGAGGAGCGGGCGGGAATCGCCACCTTCGTCATGCGTGACAGGGAGTATCTCTGTGCCATCATGGCGGAGAGGGGGATCCTGCAGCTGGAGACCCTGCGCTTCCAGGACGAGATTCGCACGCCGACGATGATCGGCCTCCCGGCTCACCAGTCGGCCGACGCCAAAAAGGTTACGCAGCTCACCGCGGCGATCCGCTCCCTGACAGCGAAGACTCTCGATCGGGAGCCACTCGACGACCCGCTGGCCGAGCGCATTGTGGCCCTGGCGAAGCGGAAGCTCAAGTCAGGCAAGGACGTGGTGGAGCCACTCGAAGAAGAGGACGACTCCGCTGATGAGAGCACCACCGACGTGATCGATCTGGTGCAGGTGCTCAAGGCGCGGCTGGAGGGGCGCGTTGCCACGACGACTCCCCGCCACGCGGCCTCCGAGAATGGGGCCTCGAAAGCCCCCACCCGCGCGGAACTTTATGCCCAGGCGCAGGAACTGGAGATTCCGGGGCGCAGCACGATGTCCAAGGCTGAACTGGCGCGGGCGGTGCGTCAGGCTTGACGCGGCTCGCGGCAGAACTCGCTACCCGGCGCGCAGCAGCCGGGTCAGCGCCCGGTCCAGCGCCCCCGCGAACGCCTGCCTGGCGCGGGCATCGTAAGGTGGCGGGCCGCCGGTGACCACGCCGGCGGTTCGGGCCTGCTCCATGAAGTCGCGGACCGACAGGCGCTCGCCGATCGTCTCGGGGGTGTGTTCCTCGCCGCGCGGGTCCAGGACGGCAATGCCCTTGGGCACCAGGAGCGCTGCGAGGGGAATGTCCTGAGTGACGACCAGGTCCCCGGGCTCGGCTTCATCCACGATATGCTGGTCGGCGATGTCGGGGCCGCCGTTGACCCAGACTGCGGTGACCCAGGGGTTGCCGAGCGGTGGGTGCAGGCGCTGGTTGGCCACCAGGATGGTCGGGATCTCCAGCCGTTTCGCCGCCCGGAAGACGAGGTCCTTCACGTCCCGCGGGCTGGCGTCGGCGTCAATCCAGATCTTCAGCGTGTCACTCCCATGGCCCGGCGCCGGGTGGTCCCGGCGTGCGGGTCAGGGTGAAGGCTCATTCGAGGGGGCTGCGCAGATGCCGCCTCAGGATCCGGTAAACGTAAATCGGTAGGAGTCCGAAGCCGCATCGTACTCCGCCCGGAACTGCCCCGGGTAGCGGACGCCGCTGGGGACGCCAGGGACACTCGGCATCGCCAGATCGAACGACTCCCGGCGCAGCAGGTACTGCTGGGCGATCATCGGCTCGAAGAAGATCGGGCGCTGCTGGTAGTATCCGATGATCATGGTGCCGTCGAAGAGGACGTCACTCGCGAGCTGGTCACCGGGAGCGGAGTGCATTCCCATCGCCGGGACACACATCCCGACCAGGGTGCCCAGCTCGGGGATCTCCAGGTCAGGCAGCGCATAACCGGCGGCCAGGGTTTCCGGCTTCATCGGGTCGGCGCAGTCGATGGCCTCACGGGCCGCCCCGCTGATGCCGTAGAAGTGGAAGTCGAAGTGCGGGGTCAGGTAGGCGCCCGGCGGGTGCCCGTGCGGTTCCCAGAAGAAGGTGAAGTGATCCACCCCGGTCGCTGCGGTGACTTCTGCCGGCATCCGAACTATCGCGTTGGCCACCGGGGGGAAGGCCATCTCGTGGTCTGCGGGCGCCCCCTCGATGACGGTCATGGGAACGGTCACACCGTAGGCGAGAATGGTGCCTGCGGCGTCCGCGGTGCCCCAGGTACAGATCTGGCCGCCGAACGCGTCGCCGCATTCCCCGGCCAGGGCCACGTCCTCGGGGGGTGCGCTGTCACCACATGCTGTCAACAATCCTGCGAGAGCGAGCACAGCGAACGACGAATGCGGGGTGGGGACGCGCATGGATGGGCTCCGTGGGGTGATGGGGAAGGCGGAGAAGGTACCGCCAACGTGGCAATCCGCCAGCCCCCCCCCGCGGCACGGTGCGAGATCAGGCCTCGCTACCTCATCCCCCGAAACTGCCCGGCCTTGGCCAGTGCCCGCGCTTCCACCGAGAGAATGTCGGCGTAGCCCTGCGAGCTGGCCGGATTGAGCCCCTCGCTGGCCTCCATGGACGAATCGGCTTCGTTGTAGAGCGAGGCAGGCACCTCGGTGAGCGACTGCACAAAGGCGTTGCCCTTGTAGAGGCCGAGGGACACCACACCATCGGCATCCCGGGTCAGGGTCTCCACCGCAGCCAGTGCAGCCTGGGTGGCCAGATCGAACCACCGTCCGTCGTAGAGCTGGTCGGCCAGCATGCGGCTCAGGGAGTGGTAGAGATCGGTGCCGCGGCGGTCGAGCACCGCCATCAGGACCTGCTGGATGCCGTGGGCCAGCAGCTCCATGCCGGGCGCCTCGTACACGCCGCGGCTCTTGGTGCCGATGATCCGGTTCTCCAGCGCGCTACCAATGCCGATCCCGTTGCGGCCCGCGATCAGGTTGGCCTGGCGCATCGCCTCGAGCGCGCTTACCGGCTGGCCGTTGATCTCCACTGGCCGCCCCGCCTGGTAGCGGATGACCACCGTCTCCACCGCGTCCGGCGCATCCTGCGGCCAGACCCCCATCTTCGGCTCGACGATCAGGCTCGAGGTTTCGAGGCTCTCGAGATCCTCGGCTTCATGCGACAGGCCGGCCAGGTTGCCGTCGGTGCTATAGCGCTTCTTCATCCCCACCACGGCGGGAATCCCGAACTGTGCCAGGTACGCCGCCATCTCGGTGCGGCCAGGAAACTCCGCCAGCAGCTGCGGGTCACGCCAGGGGGCGTAGACCTCCATCTCTGGCGCCAGCGAGCGGGTGTAGCGCTCGAAGCGCATCTGGTCGTTGCCGCGCCCGGTGGCGCCGTGGGCCAGCACCTCGATGCCGCCCTCCTGCATGGCCCGCACCAGCCCGCGCACCGTGACGGCGCGCCCGATGCCGGTGGTGTTCCAGTAGCCGCCGTCGTAGCGCGCATTGGCGCGCACCACATCGAGGCACGTCTCGGCGATCGCGTCCTTGAGATCCACGATCACCGTTTCGGCGCCGCAGGGTGCCATCCGGCGGGCCACGTCCTGGATGTCGGTCTCATCCGGCTGGGCCAGGTCGGCGGTGAAGCAGACCACCGCCAGCCCCTCCTGGGTCAACCGGCGGGTGACGGTCTTGCTGTCGAGCCCACCGGAGACACAGACACCGATGGTGCGGCCATGCAGGTCAGGGAGTTGCATGCCTGGGGGGGTGAAAGGGTGAGCAGGGAGCAGGGAGCAGGGAGCAGGGAGCACGGAACAGGGAACGGGGAACAGGGAACAGGGAACAGGAAACGGGGGAAGTTCGAGGTCCGGCGTCAGAAGGTCAAGTAAGCGAGGCCTGGCACCGGCGTCTCTGGTGCGCTGCCCATTCAACTGTGCCCGGGTAACAAGATCCCTCGCCCGCTCCGCGGGCTTCGGGATGACTCCGATGCCCGGAGGGCCCCTGTTCCCTGTTCCCTGTTCCCTGTTCCCCGCTGTCCGTCACCGCACCGGCTCACACTCATACCGATACCGCACCAGGCGGCGATACTGCCGGGGGATGGGTCGCGACATGCCACCCTCCGAGGCCAGGGTGTAGACGGAGCGGACGCCCACGGGGAGCAGGAATTCCTGGCGGCCGCCCGCCGACACGAAGCCGATCAGGGTCGGGGTGGCGCTGGCGCCGTCGGCCCGGTGGATCTCGACGGGCAGGTTCCAGTCATTGGTAACGGTCAAGCGGATCTGGCCAAGGCAGGTCGGGCCAGCCGAGGTGTTGGGGCGGGTGTTACCGGCGCAGGCGGCCAGCAGGAGGACGAGGGTCACCGCGAGGCGGGCAAGGGCGCGATCAGGGCGGTGCATCATCTGGAAATCCTCCTCGGGCCGAGCGGCGGGATTGCCGCACCCAGCGCCCATAAGAATGGAGACGACAGGCAGCGGGCGCCAGCGCACGGGTTGGTGCCTGGATCCGCAGGTGACCCCGATGGATCATGGATCGTGAGCCCTGCATCCAGGGGCGGGCGGTCATGGGCAGGAGAGTCCACAGATTACACAGATTACGCAGATTGATCGTGCCTCGACACTGACTCCATTGTCGGCTCAAGCTCCGTGATGATGAGGGTGAACGGCCCTCCAAAGCAGATCGTCTTCCGAAGCCGACGGGGAGCAGTGGCATCCTTGGGACTGCTGTTCCCCCTCCAAATCGCAGGGAGGCGAGCGGGGCAACATGGGTGGCCTTGGCGCACGATCAATCTGCGAAATCTGCGTAATCTGCGGATCCTTGTTCTTTCTATTGTAGCGCACCGCGTTACACGACAGAGGCGCTGCGCTACCGGAGCGAAAGCCCGACGGTGAACTGTCCCGTCATGTCCAACAGGTTTCCCGGGTAGAACACCCGCGAGATCGCCAGTCGAATCCCGCCCGGGCCGCCGCCCAGCCAGAATTCCGCGCCGAGGCGAACGAAGCTGTGGAGGGGTGTGCTGCCCACGCGGATCGTGTAGTCCGGGCCATCGACCGGGATGGCGACGCCCAATCCCACCACTGCGGCGACCGGTGCTCCGCGCGCGATCGCCATCACGCCACCCAGCTCCAGGGCCCAGAGCCTGCTGGGGAATTCCGGGCTCGGCCAGCAACTGTCATCTGGTCGCGGAATGCAGACGGCATTGAAACCGACATTCTTCATCGGCACCGTGCGTCTGAGTGCAGCTCGGACAACCATCCCCGGACGGATCTCCCGCTCGGCCCCTCCACTGACCTCCTTGAGGCCCACGCCGCCATGGGGGTTGTCGGTAAGGTACCCGCCCACGCCGTAACCGATGAACAGACGCACCGGCGCTCGCGGGGCGGTCTCCTGCGCCATGGCGGCAGAGGGCACTGCAACGGCCAGGAAGAGCAGGGTGAGGGAGGGTCGGAATCGCATGTGGTACGATATCGGTCAGCCGGATCAAGCGTTGTGACGGGAGTCACCGCGTCTGGTATGTGGTGCCGGTGCTTCCTGTCGCCTGTGTTGCCCGCTCCCGCTACCGGCTCAGCGCATATACCAGGTAGTTGGTCGCAAACTTGTAGGCGTCGTTGGTCAGGTTTACCGGATACCAGCCCTGCCCGGTCCACTCCATGTAGTCGCCGATATCATTGTTGTAGTTGATGATCACCATCAGGCGTCTGGTGGGATCGTTGTCCTCGAAGATGCCGAGGTATTCGGCGGGATACCCGTAGCTGGAGGGGTGATGCATCCCGTCCAGGGAGGCGATCCCGTAGAAGCTGTCGAAGATCGGGTGGCTGACATCCAGCCGGACGATCCTGGCCTCCGGCAGCACCTGGCGCATCGAGCGCTCAAAGTTGATCCACTGGTTGCCGAAGAAGTCATCCACGATCAGGAAGCCGCCCTTGTGCAGCCAGCTGCGCAGCCCCGCCGCCTCGGCGTCGTTGGGATACCAGTACCCGGGTTCGGAGAGGTACGCCGTGGGGTACTTGAACAGCTCCGGGTCGTCCATGTCCAGGACGTTGCTGGCGCGGATGTGCGGGGCGATGGTGGTGAGGTCGCCGAGGATGGACAGGAAGTTCCGTTCCATCTGCGGATAGTCGAACGCCCAGCCGGCGCGTGGGCCGCCACTGTAGCGGAGGCGTACGAAGGTGTAGCGGCCGTCGTAGGCCACGTTCGGTTCTACCCGCACGCCCCAGCCGCCGCGCTGGGCAAGGGCGGCCGTCGTAGCTAGCAGCCCGAGGACAAGACTCCAGACAAGGGTGCCGATCCGAGGTGCACGCACGAGGGGGCCATGGTGAGAGATTCCGCGGTGCGCTCCGGCAACGCGTCGCGGCTGCCGTGCATGGTACATGACCGACGGGGCCGATATCAAGAGGGCAGGTGTGGTTGACAGCGCCAGCCCGAGCCGGGCAAGTTGGACCTGTGGATTCCGAATTGTTGTTCCCCAGACCGCGCCTCCAGGCGCCTCCCCCCTGGAGGAGTCACGGCCTCGTCGGCCTGATCCTCGCGGCGGCCACCGCGTGCGGTGGTGGCTCGCCGGCCGATCCCACCTCTGGGGAGAAGATCTGGGTGGTGGTCACGGCACCGGGGCCAACGGAGGTCAGCGACCGGCCGTTCACGCAACCTCCACGCCTTGCCGCGAGGGATGGCGCCGGCAACGTGCTGCCCCTCCCATCCACCGGCATGCTGGTCAGTGTGGTTGCCGGACCCCCGGGCGCCCGGCTGTTCGGCACCACGGCGTTTCCGGTTGGTGCTGGCGAGGTGGTGCTGTCCGAATTCGGGATTGCCGGGCCCCCGGGGAGCTACGAGCTCCGATTCGCCTCTTCGGGCTGGACGCCTGCGACGGCGACGGTCCACCTGCAGTCCCCCCCTCCCGACTACCGCGACGTGGCGGCGGCGGTGGCGTATACCTGTGCACTCACGGTGCAGTCCCGCGTCAGGTGCTGGGGTGATTGGGCGGACGGCGGCATCGTGGTCTACCCCCGCGAGATCGCCCCCGACCTTGAGATCGCCTCGCTCGTGGCCGGCGTGGCCACAACCTGTGGACTCCAGCCCGATGGCTCAGCGTACTGCTGGGGGGCGGGCGCTCTCGGGCAGCTGGGCAATGGCGCCGCCGCCTCGGCTGCAGCGCCCGTTCCGGTCGCCGGCGGCCTCCGGTTCAAGTCCCTGTCCGTGGGCCGTATACATGCCTGCGGCGCCACCCTCGACGACGTGGCCTACTGCTGGGGCGCGTCCGAATTCTGGACCGTCCTTGGCGTGCCCGACGTATTCCTCTCGCTCGTCCCGGTCGCCGTGGACGGCGGCCATGCCTTCACTACCGTCGCCACTGGCGACCGGCACGCTTGCGGTCTCACGCCCGCTGGCCTGGCGTTCTGCTGGGGGGGCGCTTTCGGGCACTCGGAGCGGCCCACCCCGGTCGCCGTTCGCGGCGACCACCAGTTCACCCAGTTGGTTGCGGGGGGGACCCTGAGCTGCGGTCTGACCGCCACCGGGGCGGGATGGTGCTGGGACGCGGCGGACGGGGCGGGGCCTGGCCCGCTGCCGATGCCCGGGAGCGGCCAGTACGCCCAAGTGGCCCTCAGCACCTACCGACGCTGCGCCATCCGTTTCGTCGGGACCCTCTGTTGGGGCGCGGGGCCCGTGGGTGACGGCACCACACAAGCGGTGGACTTACCAACTCCCGTCAGCGGGGGCTACAGGTTTACCCGCATCGCGGTCGGCGACGGTCACACGTGTGCCGTGACTGAGCTCTCGGTCCTCTATTGCTGGGGCGTCAGCCAGTTTCGAGCCGTCGGTGTGAACACCTCGGGCGATATGGCTCCCTACCCAAGCCTTGTCCTCCCTCCCCCATAGTACCGCATACGCACGCGTTGACCCGGCGCTCCTGTGCGACACAGTCTCCGTGGGCGTACTGAAACCCTCAGCAACGTGATTTCGCCGATTGTCGGGCTGAGATCTCGATCCACCGCCGCCAGTCGAGCTCCATCGCCCCGAGGGCAATCCGCATCCCTCAATCTCGGCCCGACGGGCCGGGGTGGGAAGTGGCTGGCCTCCCGGCGACACCCTGCCCCTCCCCCCATCCGCCCCGGCCTCGTACATTCCAGCGGTGACCGACCAGATCAGCCGGCTTCGGGAGGCCTTTGCCGGCCGCTACGACATCGAGCGCGAGCTTGGCGCGGGCGGCATGGCCACGGTGTACCTGGCGAAGGACCCCAAGCACGATCGCCAGGTGGCCATCAAGGTCCTCCGGCCCGAGCTCGCCGCAGCGCTGGGCCCCGATCGGTTCCCCCGTGAGATCCGGATCGTCGCCCAACTCCAGCACCCGCACGTCCTTCCCCTGTACGATTCCGGCGAGCTGCAGGGCTTCCTCTATTATGTGATGCCGTTCGTCAGCGGCGAGTCGCTCCGGACCCGACTGGACCGCGAGGGACCGCTGCCGATCCAGGATGCGGTGCGGATCCTCCGGGAGGTGGCTGATGCCCTCTCCTACGCCCACGGCCACGGCATCCTGCACCGCGACATCAAGCCCGACAACGTGATGCTCTCCGGCCGCCACGCCATGGTGATGGATTTCGGCGTGGCCAAGGCGGTGAGTGATGCTGGCGGCCAGACCCTGACCACCGTGGGTGTGGCGGTGGGCACCCCGCAGTACATGTCCCCCGAACAGGCCACCGGCCAGTCCAACCTGGACCAGCGCTCCGACATCTACGCGATGGGCATCCTGGGCTTCGAGCTGCTGACCGGGCGCGCGCCGTTCACCGGCCAGACCGCCCAGGCCATCCTCTCCGCCCAGGTGCTGGAGACCCCTCCGGCGATCACCTCCCTGCGCGCCTCCGTGCCGCCGGCCCTGGCCGACCTGCTGGCCCGCTGCCTGGCCAAGAACCCGGCCGACCGCTGGCAGACCGCCGAGGAACTGGTGCACCTGCTCGAAGGGATCGTGACCCCGAGTGGCGGGATCACGCCGACCACCACACGGCCGCTGAAGCCCGTCGAGGCACCGGCATCCGTTGGTGGCACGAGGAAGTGGCTGGTGGGGGTTGGCGCGGTCGTCCTGGTGGCGGCGCTGGGGTTGGGGGCCAAGTCACTGCTGGCCGGCGGCGCCCTTCCCGGGCCCGACCGGATGGCGGTCCTCCCGATCCAGGACATCTCAGGCGCCGACGCCCAATTCGTGGACGCCATGCACGACCAGCTCAACGTGGCGCTCGGCCAGACGGCGGGGCTCTCGGTGGTGGCCCGTTCGGCGATGCTCGGCTACAAGACCGCGCCCAAACCAATGAGCGAGATTGCCGCCACCCTCAACATCGGGGCCATCCTCGAAGGCACCGTCTTCCGCACCGGCGACCGGATGCGAATCAACGTCCAGCTGGTGGAGCCGCGCAGTGTGCAGCAGCTCTGGAGCAACAGCTACGAGATTGATGTCAGCAATGTGCTGGGCGCCCAGGACTCCGTGGTGCGGCTGATTGCCGCCGGAGTGCGGGCGGCGGTCCTTCCCGGCGCCGGTCCCCCCTCGAACTGATTCTGACAAGGCAACCTCATGATCCGCTCATCGCTGGCCGGACTCCTGACGATCACCCTCGCGGGCTGCGCCGCCCCCAACTCTGACGCGATCCCCGAGCCCTCGCTCGTGCTCGGCCAGGCCTCCCAGACTCTCCGTGAGCCGCGGTGGTCGCCGGACGGCAGCCGGATCGCGTACAGCAAGTCCTTCGAAGGCAAGTCCGCCATCTTCGTGGCCAACGCCGATGGCAGCAACGAAGTTCGGTTGACCTTCGGAGTCTGGGACATGAGTCCGGAGTGGTCTCCGGACGGCCAGTGGATCGGCTACTACAACGATGAGGGATTCGATATCTACGTTGTGCCGAGCGCGGGCGGGGAGCGCCGGCAGATCACCTCCGGGCCGGAGAGTGATGGCTTGGTCCAATGGCTGCCAGACGGCAGCGGGCTAGTCATCGAGCGATCCGGCGGGGGCAGCACCCGCACGTTTGTGGCCCCGCTGGGCGGTGGGGAGCCCAGGCCTCTGGGAGAGATTCCCGGCGTCGGCATCAACGCCGCAGTCTCCCCCGATGGGTCGCGGTTCCTCATGGAAGTGGAACGGGACGGGCAGAATACCATCTGGGTCCAGTCGCTCTCCGGCGGCGAGCCGCGGCAACTCACCACCGAGGGGTTCGAGGATCCCCACACAACGTGGGCCTGGTCACCCGACAGCCGGTCGATCCTGTATGAGTCCGGCCGGACCGGCACGCTGGACCTCTGGGTGCTTGACGCCGAGACGGGGGCACAGCGGCAGCTGACCAATGATGTCCGCGATGACTTTGCGGGGCGCTGGTCGCCGGACGGCCAATGGGTGCTCTTCTTGTCCAACCGGGGCGGGCAGCAGGATCTCTGGGTGGTGCCGGCGGCGGGTGGGAATGCGATCCGGATTACCAACGACCTGTTGGTGGAGTACCAGCCGTCGTGGGCCCCCGACGGACGGAGCGTGATCTACCAGCAGGACGAGGAGGCGATTCGCCTGGCGGTCAGTTCGGTGGCGGGTGGTGCGCCACGCGAGGTGTATTCCTGGGATGGCATCGGGCTCATCGGTGAGCTCCAGCTTTCCCCGGATGGCAGCCGCGTCATTTTTTCCGGGACACGAGCCGGCAACCAGGATCTCTGGGTGATGGGCCTGGACGGTGGTGAACCGCTCCCGTTGGCTCCGAGTCCCGCGCGGGAAGGCGAGGGGCAGTGGTCACCCGATGGCTCCCAGATCGTGTTCACCTCCATCCGTGGCGGCACCGCGGACCTCTGGATCGTTCCCGCCGCGGGTGGCGAGCCGCGGCGTCTCACGGAGTGGTCGCCGGCGGATGAACACGATCCGGTATGGTCGCCTGACGGGTTGACGGTTGCGTTCCTTTCCAATCGCGACGCAGCAGTCACCGAACTCTGGACGGTGCCAGCCGAAGGTGGCACACCGACCCGGCTGACCACCGGGGCCGCCATCGGGAACATGGCCTGGAGCCCCGATGGCCAGGAGATCTACTACACCGGGAATGGAACGGGCGACGCCAAGGGACTCTTTGCAGTGGCCGGCGGCGGGGGAGTGCCGCGCAGACTTGTGCCGGGAGAGGTTGCGATGCTCCGCCCGTCTCCCGACGGGACCCAGGTGGCCTACCTCAAATTCGAGGCAGGGTGGGCATTCCTGGAGGTGGTGCCGGTCGGCGGCGGCGCTCCGCGCCGCCTGACCACCGCCACCGAGAACGTCTACCAGACCTGGCCGCAGTGGTCGGCGGACGGCACCATGATCGCGGTGGAGGACGCCGATTTCGTCACCAACGGCCTGGGAATCAGTGTGGTCACGCTGGCCGATGGGACGTGGCGCCGCCTGCCGCAGGCGGCCGCAGACTTAGTCATGGCCCAGCCCAGGTGGATAGCCGGGACCAGCGACCTGCTCCATCTCGCGGGGGACTATGCCCAGCGAATCGTGGTGGTGCCGGTGACCTCGATCCTGGCGCCCAGGCGGTAGGCAGCGCGGGGAGCACAGCGCGGACCACCAAGAACAAAGGGCAGACCATCCCTCGCGCCGCTCGGGACAGGCTGGTCCGCCCCTACTGGAGCCGCCGCCGCAACGGGCTGAGTGGCTCAAGGCCCTCGCGGATATCCAGCGCCGCCGGGGTGCCGATCGGCAACCAGGTGCGGGCACCGTCCCGCACGATAGCATCGGGGCGGGGATGCAGGAATGCGCCTGATGCATCCACGGTATCAATCGCCACCACCGCGCTCAAGTCCCCCACCTCCCGCACCCGCCCACCGGTGCGCGCCACCGGGTCATCGAAGTTGATGGCCACGTCCGCCACCAGCGGTGGCATCCCCGGCAGCACCAGCTGGCCGCCACGGATCAACAGGTCGTAGGCACCGCCGATGTTGGGCGGCAGGTTGTCATAATCCGCCTCACTTGCGTGCTGGTAGGCACCGGTGGCAATAGCATCCAGCGCACCGAGGATCACCGCCACGTGGAGGCGACGGAGCTGCTGCTTCTGCGGATCACCCGGCAGGGCGCCACTTTCGATCAATACGGTGCTGGTGCCCCAGGTTTGCATCAGGTCGCCGAAGGCGCGCGGGTTGAAGGCGTCATCGTACACCGCCACTCGGCCAGGAATCTCCTCCGCCAGGCTGCGCGCGATTCCCGCCGCCACCAGCCGAGCTCGGCTGCGTTCGGGGCCCCAGCTCCGCTCGGCGTCTGCCGCGGGCGCCAGCAGCGCGATTGCCGCCTGCGGACCGTTGCGCCCGGCGCGCGTGCGGGCGTTCTGGTCGTGGAGGTTGAAGCCGAAGTCTGGTTGCAGTGAATCGCGCAGCGCCTTGAGGGCGCGTCCCTCGGGGCTGCTGAGGCGGCGGGCATCCCGATTGATATCAATCCCCGCGGCATTCTCCCGCTGGAACCGCTCGGCGCCGTCAGGGTTCAGCATCGGCACCATCACCACCGTCAGCGCCTCGGAGAGCCGGTGGCGGAGCAGGTCGTCACCCGGCGCCGCCATCCAGTGCAGAATGTCGGCCAGCGCCATCGTGCTGGTGGACTCGTCGCCGTGCATCTGCGACCAGAGCAGCACCGTTACCGGCCCGCGGCCGAAGGTGACGGCATACAGCTCGCGGTCCTGCATCGAGCGGCCGATTTCGCGAAGCTGCAGCCGCGAGCGGCTCAGCGCGGGGAGCAGGCGGCCCCAGTACTGCTGGTGCGTAAAGCGGCGCTCGGTGATCCACTCCTGCCGGTGACGGTCGGCCAGCACTAGGCCGTCGGCGAAGGAGATCGTGGCGCTGGCGGGTGGCGCGTCCTGGGCGGCAAGTATCGCCGGAGTGATCGAGAACGCCAGCAGCAACAGTCGACAGGCATGGGACATTGTTTGCCTCACGGCCGGGGCCAGGGTTCGGCGCGAAGCCCCTCGATGCGCCGGCTTGGCTCACGCGTGTTCAGGTTGATCCGATCGCCGGGCTGCAGCAGGTAGAACCGGCCGTCCCGGCCCAGGGTACGCTGATTGTCGTAAATGGCCACGTAGGTCTGGCCGATGACGGTGGCGGTGTCTCCCTGTACCACGATGGCGGTGTTCTCGTCCAAACCAATGCCGAGCAGGTTCGGGTGGACCTCGAGCAGCTCGACGAGATCGTGCTGGCGGTTGCGGCGCAGCAGATGCTGGTCAATGGCGGTGTCGCGCAGCCAGCCAAAGCCCACTTCGTGGTCACCCATCATGGTGGTGTTGTTGCGGGTGTCGCCGCGCGCCAGGTAGGAGCCCATGATCGAGGCGCCGGCGGAGGTGCCGCCGATGACACCGCCTCGTGCCAGTAGGGCCTTGAGTTCGTCCAGCACTGGTGTGCCTTCGTAGGCATCCACCAGGCGCCACTGCCGGCCGCCGGGGATCCAGACTGCGCTGGCGCTGCGGATGGCGTCCGCGAAGCCGGGCTGGCGGGCCACGGCGGGGTCATAGGTGTGGACCACGGTGAGGTTGGTGGCGCCGACCTCGCGCAGGCGGCTCAGGCCATCCCAGGAGCCGTCGTACTCCTCACCACCGCCGGCGGTGGGGATCACCACGATGTGGGCGGTGGGCCCGCCGGCCAGTTCCACGAACCGCTCGATCACATCTCGGCCGCCGGGGCCTCCACCCATGATGACCAAGGTGCCGGCGGCAGGGCCGACCTGCTGGGCAGCGACGGCGGGGGTCAGGAGAACGAGGGCGCAGAACAGGAGTCGAGTGGTGATGGTCATGGCCGCTTCATGGTTTGGGGGATGCTTCAACCAAATATATGGGGCGCTTCTGGGATTCCTGTTGGCTCACGCGGAGGCGCGGAGGGCGCGGAGGGTGAGCCGGGCGGGCACCGCGGTGAAGCAAACTGAGTAGATGATGGTGCCCCACCCCCCACCACATCAATTCTGAACCCAGCCGTTTCGCCCCTGTGGGTGCCCAGCTTGCAGGGCACTTTGCGTTCAGGGGAATCCCGGCACCCGGTTGGCCGCCAGCGAATCCCACGCCGCCTGGGTAAGTCCGGCGGCTCGCTTGAACGCGGCGCCGTAGGGAGCCGGATCGAAGACCGGCGAATCGCTGCCGAACAGCAACCGCCCCACGCCGTGCGCGGCCAGGTCAGCGGCGAGCGCCTCGCCATCCTGCCGGGTGGAACGCGGAACCTCATCCGAGTCCTGCGCCAGCCATGCCGCCGAGATGTCAAAGAAGATACCCGGCCTGGGCCGGCCGGCAGCGGCTTCGGCATCCAGCCACTCCGCCATCGTGCGGTAGACCACGCGGGTCCACGGGCCGTACCCGCCGCTGCCACCCAGGTGGGCGATGACCATCACCAGGTCGGGCCGAGGTTCGAGCACCTGGGCAATGAACCGCTGCACATCAGCCTGAGAAGCCTCCCGCGATTGGGGATCGAAATGCAGCATCACCACCAGGTTTTCCGCCCTTGCCCATGCGACAATGCCTGCCAGCGTGGCGAGATGCCCCGAGTTGCGCAGGTTGGCGCGGGCGCTGCCCAGGTGCAGCTTGATGCCCGGGCTGTTCAACTCGGTTTGGCAGCGGCGGAGTTCGTCCCAGGCATACGGCCGCAGGAAGTCCACGCCGCAGAAGGCCACGGCCCGGCCCGGATAGCGCGCCGCTTCGGCGGCGACGTGGTCGTTCTCCCGCTGGACGGCCGCGCGCTCAGCGGCGAGCCCCAGGCGCAGCGACTGCCGGAAGCTGGCGGAGCCATAGAGGTGGGCCATCGGCAGCAGCACGGCACCGGCGAGGGGGCGGCGGCCGGCGGACTCGTCCAGCAGGGGGCCGGCGGAGGTGTAGAAGGAGTCCGCCCGGGAAAAATTGACCCCGGTGGACTTCCAGTCCGCCACCAGGCCGGGGCTCAGCAGGTGGACGTGGTGGTCCACCATGCGGGAGAGGTCGATTTCTTCCTGGGGCCCGCAGGCGGCCAGGAGCGTCGTGGCGACGGCGGTGACGGTGATGCGCGAGGCTCTGATCATGGGTCCAAGAGTACCGCGGCAGGGGCGGGGAGGCCAGTTGGGGGAGGTCCTGCGCTACCGACTCGCCAGGTCAAGCGCTACGTGTTTAACCAGATCAAGCGCTACCGTTCCGCCAGGCCACCCGCCTCGAGCTCCTCCAGCAGGTCCAGCAGCCCGTCTGCTTCCCACGATTGGTTGCGCGCGCCCTGCGAGAGCGGAACCAGTACCCCGGCCTCTTGTAGCTGGGCCAGGCCGTCGTACACCGAGCCCTTTGAGCGTCCGGTGGCGGCCGCTGCGACCGGCCCCGTGATGATCGGGTGGGCCGGCAGCACGTCAATGATGGCCCACGCGGCGGCATCGGATCGTGGCGCGCCGGCGGCGATGAGCCGGTCACGCCATTCAGCCATCAGCCCCTCGACCGCACTGAGGTAGCGCTGCGCCAGGTGTGCCGACTTGGCCGCTGCCGCCGCGAACTGCTCGATCCACGCCACCACCCCATCTCCGCGAAATGCCGTGAGCCCTGCGATGTAGCGATCACGAGCAGCGGCCAGCACCACGCTGATCGGGGGCACGTAACTCGGCGCGACCCCCCGCCGCCGCAGGACGACATGGATCAGCGCCCGGCCGGTGCGGCCGTTGCCGTCGTCGAAGGGGTGGATCGTCTCGAACTGGGCGTGCACCAGGGCTGCCTGGACCACCGGTGGCAGCAGGTCATCGTTGACGGCCCGCCAGAGGTCGTCCAGCAGGCGCGGCAGTTCCTCCACCGGCGGCGGCACGAAGTCCGCCCCGCACGGATTGTAGTCGTTGCCGCCAATCCAGTTCTGGGTGGTCCGCAACTGGCCGGCGGTCCGCGGGTTGGCGTCGTGCTCCATGAGGCGCCGGTGGATCTCCTGGATCTCCGTTGTTCCGAAATGCGGCACCGCGGCCGCCTCGGATATCGCGGTCTCCATCGCGGCCACGTTGGCCAGTACCTCCGCGGCGGTCTGGCTCCGGCGGCCCCCGGTCTCCATCCGGGCCTCGGCCCGGGCCAGCTCCCGCACCCCCATCTGCAGCCCTTCGACCTTCGAGGAGGCGATTGCCTCGGTGCGGAGCAGGAGCCGCGCGAGGGGGGCCAGGGCCGGCTGTGCCACCGTATTGAGGGCTCGAATTGCCCCGTCGGCCTCAGACGCCAGGCCGGCGACGTCGGCTGGGAAGTTGACGGCCAGCGATCCAAGCTCGTCAGGGATGAATGATTCGTACCGACACGCCCGTCTGTGTTTGGCAGGGGCGTAAATCGTCGGGTTGGATTGCCAGATCTCAGATATGTAATGCCCAGGCATATCGAACCTTTTGGTCCACGGTAGTATGGCTTAAAGTATAAGTCGAACTAAAGATCGTGTGCTAGTATGGTTTAGTCAATATACCATACTACAAGCCACTCGGTGGTCTGGTTTAGTGCTACGGACACAGATGCTGCGCCACCGGACGGCTTAACCTGCGGTGAAACCGATCTCCCCGGCTGGGGCTTGCGACACCTCAATCTTACACGTATAGTACACGTGTAACTCGCTCTGGGGGTGCCATGCAGAAAAAACTGACGATCACCGTCAACGAGAACATCTACGACGGGCTCTACCGGGTGGTCGGTCCCCGCCGGATTTCCCAGTTCATCGAGGATCTGGTGCGGCCGCATGTCCTGCCCGAAGATCTCTCAGGTGCCTATGCCGCCATGGCGGCGGACGAGGCCCGTGAGGCCGAGGCCCGCGACTGGTCGGACGCCCTGCTCTCGGATCTGGGTGATGAAGCGCGGTGAGGTGTGGTGGGTCAACTTCGACCCGTCTGTCGGGGGAGAGATTCGGAACCAGCGCTCCGCCGTGATTCTCAGCAACGACGCCTCCAACCAACACCTGAACCGGGTCCAGGTAGTGCCGTTGACCTCCAACGTGGAGCGGCTCTATCCCAGCGAGGCCTACGTGGACGTGGATGGCGCCCGCCGCAAAGCGATGGCCGACCAGCTGACCACCGCCAGCAAGGAGCGCCTGACTCGCCGCGCCGGCGTGCTCTCGGCGGAGCACCTGGTGGCCGTGGAGCGGGCAGTCCGCATCCAGTTGGGGCTCATCGAGTAGAGTTCCGCCAGACTCTATTCATACTTCCCGGTACCCGGCCCGCCTGATGACTTGTCGGAAGGAGTAGCCGCGCGTGTTGATCGCGTCACCCGGCCACTCGGACCCGCTTGGGCTTCTCCCAAACACAGTGTCAGCTCGCCCGCTCAGGACGGCACCCGGACCAGGGATGCCGTTGCGGGATCATACCGATGGTCCGCGAGTTCCGGTGATTCCGGATGACGCCCAATAACCGGCCCGATACTTGGGTGCTCGGCGGTCGCCCGGGTCGAAGAGGTATCGAGTTGGGCGAATTCGTGTGGGGAGTTCCAGACTCCGACGTTAGAGGTCCGGCTGATATCCTGCCCGGACTCACGTCAGCGAGTCGCGGACCTCGCGGTAGAGCCAGGCACGGGCGGTCGTCCAGTCGCGCTTGACCGTCACGACCGAGACGGCCAAGACCTGGGCCGTCTCCTCGATCGTCAACCCGCCGAAATATCGGAGCTCCACCACCCGGCTCTGCCGAGCGTTGAGCCCCTCCAGCCGCTTCAGCGCGTCGTCGAGCGCCACGAGCGCTTCCGGGCGAGCCTCAGGTATGAGCACCGCCTCGTCGAGCGAGATTAGCGGCGCGTCACCGCCCCGCTTGGTCCGGCGGCGGGACTTGGCGTGGTTCACGAGGATCTGCCGCATGGCGCGAGCCGCCACAGCGTAGAAGTGGGTGCGGCTCTCCCACTGCTCATGTGGAGGGTGCCTCACGAGCTTCATATACGCCTCGTGAACCAGCGCCGCGCTGTCCAGCGTGTGGCCACTCCGCTCCGCGCGCATCTGCCCACGCGCCACTCGCCGCAACTCCTCGTAGACGAGCGGAAAGAGGCGATCGAGGGCCGCGGCATCCCCTCCGGCGTATTGCTCCAGAAGTGCGGTAATGTTTGGGTCCGACATCCTTCACCTCACCGACTGAGGCAGCCGCCAGAACCCCTTCCCCGACCGGAAGGGGAGGAACGAAAGCTACACGAGTCGGAGAAAATGCGGCGGGCCATCTCCCGCTGGCGCTGAGCCGTTTCATGGCCCATCACGCCGGTGTGCCGGCCTCCACGTCGCGACGGATGACCGCGTGCTTTCCCTCCGGCCCGGAAGCGCCGCCTCGCATCAATGAGCCGTTTCGGCCCCGAATGGTGCAGTAGACATCGAAAGCATCTCGCGGTGCCACGGCGCAGACATTCCGGCCCGAAGCTGTCTCAATCGGCGTAAGACCTGATGAAGGCCGGACCAAGGAGCACGGACTACCGTGGCATCCCGAGGACACGCTCCGACCCGGGAATACCCGGAAGGTACGACCCGGATCGGGTGCCGGGGACGAGCCCGGCTTGAGCCACCATCACGGGAGTACACCATGACACCGCTCCGGACCTTGATCACCGTCACAGCCCTGCTGACCCTGGGATGTACGCCTGGTACACCCAGAGCCCCAACCGCGGTGCCGGACAACGGCATCCTCACCGAGCGCGAGCTGTTGATTCTGGGGGATCACGTACCCCTCTACGAGATCATCAGCCGTCAGCGGCCCGGGTTCCTTCGCACCCACCGCGGCCGCCTGCTCGTCTTCCAGGGGAATATTCTCCTCGGGAATGCGGCGGTGCTCCGTACCATCCTAACCGGTGGAATCACCGCGGTCCGCTTCTACAACAGCCTGGACGCGGCCCAGGTTTTCGGCTCGCAGGCCGAAGGTGGACCAGTGCTACAGTTATTCCAGGGCGTCGGGCCGCGGCCCATTGGGCGCCTGTGAGGTAGTTCACAAGCGCCGGCGACACGCGGGCCGCCATGGCCACCGCCAGGCCCGCCTCCGGGTGCACCAGCGGTGTTCGGCAGCGGCACCTGTCCCGCGGGCTGACCTGGATCAGGTCGCGCATGACTGGGCTGCCGGCGCGCCCTACGGCGGCATGTGGAGGCCGAAGCTCGTGACGGCCGGCTCCCGTTGAGGCCGTGCGGAGCCGGCTAGCAGCGCCTGGAAGCCGGGATGCTCGCGAATGGGATCCAGCAGCGGGTCCAGCCGAAGCATGTGCACGCTGACCCAGGAGGGCCGGGACAGCAGCCCCTCGATCTCATCGAGGGCTGCCTCTGCATCACCGAGCTGGGCCAGGATGCGGGCACGCTGCTCCGCCCACATCGGACCCTCGTAGGCATCGTTCCGATAGATCGTCGACTGCTCCAGCCAGCGCGCCTCTTGCAGCGCCTCGACGCGGCGGCCGAGACCGGCCAGCGCGAGTCCACGCGCCGCGTGCACGCGCGGATCATCCGGTTGCTGTAAAACCACGGCGTCGAGGAGCGCACGAGCCGAATCGAACTGTGCCCGCGCGGCACCGTGGTCTCCGCGTAGCCGATGCGCCCAGGCGGCGTAGAGGGCAGCAGGAACGAAGGAGAACTGCGTCTCGAAGGTCGTGGTGTCCGTTGCCCCCAGGAGAAGCAGCAGGCTGTCAGCCTGGCGCTCGAGAAACAGGAGCCGCAGATGCTGCCCGGCACGGGTGCCCGCCCCTCCCAGATCCCGATCCGCAGGCAGACGGCTGACCACGGCACGCAGCGAATCCAGCTGACCTTCCCAGTGCAGGTATGCCATCGCCTTCCAGAGGCCAACATAGAGCGCATCCGGACTCAGCCGCAGGTAGCGGTCGTAGACGCGCACGGCCTCCCCATAACGCCGCTGTATCGCCAAAGTGTTGCCGGTTTGATCGGCATCGAGCTGGCCGCGTGGATCGAACCGAGCAGCGTGCTCCCTGGCGGCGATGGCCTGGTCCCAGTTGCCCAGGCGACGGTGGGCGCCTCCCGAGAGCACAAGGAGGCGATAATCGTTTGGCGACCGCTCCAGCCCGCGGGCGGACCATTCCAACGCACGCTCATAATCCCGCCTCCCATAGTAGTGCGCGAGCCCCATTGCCCAGTGTGCCTCGGGGAGATGCGGCGCCAGCCGCAGCGCCGTTTCCGCAGCGTCCCACTGGAGCGCCGCACGCGCTGGCGTATGGTCAAAACGGCTCCAATACATCCGGCCGTGGATCAACGAGAGCTCCACGTGCGCCAGCACGAACGCCGCGTCGAGGGCGAGCGCCTGCTCCAGGAGCTGCTGTGCGATCACGTGGCGCAGCCAGTAGTCACCAGTAGGAGCAAGGAGATACGCTCGTGCCTGGAGGTAGAGGTGGTATGCCTCGGTGTTCGGCGTGGGTGCCTCGGCCAGCCGCCGCTCCTCGTCGCGGCTCACACTCGCACCGACCGCACTCGCGATCTGCTGCGCGATATCGCTTTGCACGGCAAAGGCGTCCTCCAACGACCGGTCGTAGCGATTCGACCAGACGTGAGCGTCGGTCGCTGCGTCGATCAGCTGCACGTTCACCCTCAGGCGACCGTCCAGCACCTGGACGGTGCCCTCCAGCACGCTCCCCACGCTCAGCTCGGCCGCGATCTGCCTCAACGGCGTGCTCGTGCCCTGGTACGCCATCACCGAGGTCCGGCTGATTACCGTAAGGGCGCCCACCTTCGAGAGCTGCGTCAGCAACTCGTCGTGCAATCCAGCCGCGAAGTAGGCGTGCGGTCCTCCGGCGTTCAGGTTCTGGAAGGGCAGCACCGCGATTGCGGTACGTGCGGGGGCAGGTACGGTCAGCGGTTTCTCCCGGCCGATGACAACCGCCACCAGTGCTGCCGCCGCCGCTGCGACTGCAAGGCCCACAACGGGTATCGATGGCAACCAGTGACGGCTGCGCCAGCGACGCAGCGAGCCGCGCGTCGGTTCGCTGTGGGCGGCGAATGCCGGCTCCAGGGGGCCGGCCGGTCCCACGGCGGTCGCGCCGCCCGTGGAATGCGCCGCGGCGACGTCGTCCCGGACCTGCCGGAGATCGCGCAACATCGCCTCGACATCGTCGTATCGATCCGCCACCCTCCGGGCCAGCGACCTGGCGACGATCTGCTCCAGCAGCGCGGGCGCCTCCGGTCGGCGCGCGGCCACCGCTCCCGGCTCGTCGTGCAGGATGCCGTGGATGACCGCCTGCGCGTCCGCTCCCCGGAACGGGCGACATCCCGTGAGCATCTCGTAGAGGACGACACCCAGCGACCAGATGTCCGAGCGGTGATCCACCCGTTCGCCCCGCGCCTGCTCCGGGCTCATGTACGCGGGAGTCGCCCGCGCCACGCGGGCCTCCGTGAGGCGCTCGTCCGCCGCCTCCGCCAGGCCGAAGTCGAGCAGCTTCACGACTCCGTCGTCCGTCACCATCACATTCGCCGGCTTGATGTCCCGGTGCACGATGCCGTGCTCGTGCGCCTTCCCCAGGCCCTGCGCCATGGCGAAGGCGTAGCCAAGCACCTCGTCGAGAGGAAGGCGACCCCGCCGCAGCTTCACTTCCAGCGTCTCGCCCGCGTAGCAGGCCATGGCGATGAAAACCTGCCCCGCGTCCGTCTCGCCGATCTCGTGGATCGTGCAGATGTTCACGTGATCGAGTGCGGAGGCCGCTCTCGCCTCGCGGAGCACGCGCGCCTGCGCGTCGGCATCGCCGGCGAGGTGCGGAGCCGGAAATTTCAGAGCGGCCACGCGGCCGAGGCGGGTGTCACGGGCCCGGTAGACGATGCCCATCCCGCCCGCGCCGAGCTTCTCGAAGATCTCGTAGTGGGCGATCGTACGACCGAGGAAGGGGTCCGGACCGGGCGGCGAATCGCGGCCTGCTGCTACGTCCACGCCGCGCTCGTACATCTGCAGCAGCGCCGCCACCGCGCGGCGCAGGGACGCGTCGTGCGGCGGAGCCGCGTCGACCCAGGACGTCCGCTCTTCCGTCGTGAGGTCGGCGGCCTCCTGAAAGAGCCGCCGGACCCGCGGTGTGCCACCAGGCGGGGAGCCGGCGTCCGACGGCACCGGGTCGTCGAGGAATGCGCCGGCTGCCTCGTGCGCCTCGAGCAGGGAGTGCACCTCGGCCAGCAGCTCGGAATCGCCGGCGCAGTGTCCGGCTAGAAAAGCCTCACGCGCTGGCGGCTCACGCTCGAGCGCTCCCCACAGCGCATCTTGGACCCTCTGCCAGCGGGAGGATGGCATGCTGCCCCTTGGCCTGAGCGCGAGACGGCCGATGGCGTCCCTGCCCGCGCGGGAAACGGGGATGGCGAACCGGAATGTCTCGAGGCTCGCCAATAGCGGAAAGCTAGTCGCGCCGAACCTTTAGTGATACAGCGACGGTCGCCCCACGGCCAAGGCCGCGGCTCGGCACTCTGCCCGCTGAAGCGGGCTGCAAGGTCGGTGTAGACGTGCCCGGTGCCGGATGCCAACTCGACCAGCCTCACTGGTGAGTTAAAGCCATATAAAAATTACTTGACAGCCTATAAAGAAAAAGATATGTCTTATACCTTGCGCCTGAGTCACGAGAACCGAAGGATGATCGGAATGCCAAGAACCACACCACCGATGCCGTTGCCGGTTGGCCGAGCCCTCCGGAAGCTCGGATCTGATATCCGGGATGCGCGCCGCCGTCGCCGCATCCAGACGGCGGTCATGGCCGCTCGCCTTCAGGTCTCTCTGCCGACACTCCGGAGACTTGAATCCGGCCACCCGAGCGTGAGTATGGGTGTGTACGCCACCGCGCTGTATGTGCTCGGTCTGGTGGATCGGGTTGCGGACCTGGCCGATCTGGCACATGACCCGGTCGGTCGCCGGCTTGCTTCGCGGGATCTTCCGCTCCGGATCCACTCCAAATGAGCTCCCCCCAGCCCCGGTCTACGTGGATCATCCGGGCATACTGCACCTGGCGAATCAACTGTTCATTGCCTCCCTTCACCCCCGGCCATCTGATATGCCTTCTCCACGTATCCTGATTCTGGTCGTTATCCTCGCCCTGGGCTGCCAGCCCGCCGTCCCCGTGGACCTCCGCCTTGTCACCTACAACATCCGCCACGGCCGCGGCATGGACGGGGAGGTGAACCTGGAGCGCACCGCCGCCGTGCTGCGGGAGCTCGCGCCCGACATCGTGGCACTGCAGGAGGTGGACAACGGCGTGATCCGCAGCGGCAGCCAGGACCAGGCCGCCGTTCTGGGGGAGCTCCTGGGCATGCACCACGCCTTCGGGAGCTTCATGGACTATCAGGGTGGCCAGTATGGGATGGCGATCCTCTCGCGGCTGCCCATCGTCCGAGTGAATCCGGTAGCGCTGCCGGATGGCAATGAACCGCGGGTGGCGTTGGCGGTCGAGGTGGAGGCCTCCGGTGGACACCGCCTGATGCTCGTGAACGTGCACTTCGATTGGGTGGCGTCGGACAGTTTCCGCTTTGCCCAGGCCGAGCACCTGGCCGGATACCTCGACGCGCTGACCGTTCCCTACCTGCTGCTCGGGGACTTCAATGACGAGCCGGCATCACGCACGCTCGGCCTGTTCCGGAGCCGCGCCGTGGAGGTGGCGAAGCCGGCCGGGGCCGGGGTGACCTTCCCCTCCGCCGAGCCGGTGAAGGAGATCGACTACATCTTCGCGGCCCCCGCCGCGGCCTGGGATGTTGGTACTGCCGCGGTCATCGCCGAGCGGGAGGCCTCGGATCACCGGCCGGTGCGGGGAGTGGTGACCCTGAAGCCCCCGCAGCGCTGAGGCTGTCCGACCCCGGGCCTGTGCTGAATCTCCCGCGTGTGGCGTCCCGTAGGGAATCGGAAAGCTGCCGCCGCGGGCCGCCGCGGTCACGTCACCCCGGGGTCCGTCATGCCGTCCGCCCGCTGGTCAGTGTCCCGCCGATTCGTTGCCCGAGCCGGGCTCAGTCTGCTGCTCGCTCCCGCCTGGCTGTCCGCCTGCAGCAGCGTCACCCAGCCCACCACCTCCACCCACCTCACCGCCCGCCCCGGTGTACCTACGGTGGCCCCCGTCGTCGGGCTCACCGACCTCGGCTTGAATGCCGGGCGTGACGGCTTCCTCTATGTGCCGGCCAGCTACGACCCGCAGGTGCCCGCGCCCCTGCTGGTGCTGCTGCACGGGGCCGGCGGGAACACGCAGGCCTGGGTGAATTACCAGGCCCGCGCCGAGGCCAATGGGACGGTGCTCCTGGCGGTGGATTCGCGGGCCCAGACCTGGGACATGGTGCTGGGGTACCTGGGCCCGGACAACGAGTTCATCGACCTGGCCCTGGCCCACGCCTTCGCCCGCGTCAACATCAATCCCTCCCGCATTGCGCTGGTCGGTTTCTCCGATGGTGCCACCTATGCGCTGGCGCTCGGCCGAGCGAACGGCGATCTCTTTTCGCACATCATCGCCTATTCCCCCGGATACCTGGCGGAGATCGGCCCGATTCTTGGCAAGGGGCCGATCTTCATTTCACACGGCACCAGTGACACGGTGCTCCCCATCGACGGAACCCGCGCCAACATCGTACCGTACCTGCACAATTACGGACATGCGGTGGTGTTTCAGGAGTTTGATGGGGGCCATGCGGTTCCCGCCGAGATCTCGGATGCGGCGATGCAGTGGTTTCTGGGGGGTGTGCAGTAGGCGCACCGTGACCCGTCGTGTCGGATTTGTCCAAGCCTGACTCGCACCCGCAGGCTAGTTTGGTCTCCTCACGCTGACCCGGGGAAGCAACGCGATGCCGCCGTCACACCGATGCCGTGCCATGCTTGCCGTCGTGATGCTCCTTATGCTCCCCGCCGCCGCCTCGGCCCAGGCCGAGCTGCTCCGCCAGGCCGGCTGGCTCGGCGGCTGCTGGGAGAGCCGCAGCGGCACACGGGTGACCCATGAGTTCTGGATGCCGGCCGCTGGGGACTTGATGGTCGGCGGTGGGCGGACGCTGGTGGGTGATGCGGCGCGCGGCTTCGAGCACCTGCGTCTGCACGCCCGCGAGGGTCGACTCACCTACACGGCGATTCCCTCGGGACAGGCAGAGACCGCGTTCACGTCTATCACGGTCTCGGATTCACTGCTGGTCTTCGAGAATCTGCAGCACGACTTCCCGCAGCGCATTGCCTATCGGCGTACCAGTGCCGATTCGATCACCGCACGGGTGGAGGGGCCGGGGCCGGCTGGCGCGACGCGCGGATTCGAGCTGCGCTTCGCACGGATGGCCTGCACCTAGGCGCGCTGCAAGCAGCGCGCCCACAGGCCTTCGCTTGGATCCTGCGGCCCCGCAATCACCTCACCCGATCGGCGGCCCCACGTCGGTCGGCGGTTCCGTGGCTGCCGGCTCCTCCGGGCAGGGCCCCGATTCCGCGGACTCACCCTGGATCGTGGCACAGTAGGCGCCGATTCGCACCCGGAAGCGCGGCGTAACACCCTCAACGCCGGCGCCAAGTCGTCCGAAGTTGGTGGCGGTCAACACGCGCCGGCCCGGAATCACCACCTGGTCCCTGAGTGTGTCGGCGAACACCTGGCCGCCAGACTCCCATTCGGTGATGATGGTCACCCGTCCACTCCAGATCGTGGTGGAGGTGTTCTCGATGTCGAGCGCCCAGGCGTAGCGGGCCTGGCCGTCGGGGCCGGGTTCGGTGCCCTCGCCCTGGTCCCACGCCACCCGGGTAATGGCCAGGTCGGACATGGTGGCGTCGGTGACGGGCCACTCGACCCAAGGGTCGGCGGGCGCGCAGGCAAGGAGTGGGAGGAGGACAGCGAGAGCGAATGGCGTGGCGGCAGTACGCATCAGCAGGTACCCCCAGCAGAGGGAAGGCACGGCCATGGCGTGAGCGGGTACGCTTCCAACATACCACGCAATCTGGACCGGCGCAGCCCCTCGGGGATCCGCCGATGACGCAGATGGTGCCGGTACCAAGGGGGCCGGCGATCACAGGGAGTCATCCCGAGGACCCCGAGCATCGCGAGGGGGTCGAGGGATCTTGCCGGCGGGTGCTGGCGCCACGCTGCGAAATCCAATGACCGGGTAACAAGATCCCTCGTCG